>JAUSKV010000246.1 GCA_030646745.1 Sulfurimonas sp.
TAACGGAGCTGCTGCGAGAAAAGTTCATAGAGGCGATAAAATCATAATAGTAGCCTATGCAACCTATGATGAAAAAGAACTTGAGAGCTATAAGCCTAAAGTTGTTATTTTGGATGATAACAATAACATAGATTATGTGGCTGAGAGTATCTAGCAATGAATTTTAATTCATTCTCGCCGTTAGGCGTAGCTTTAGTGAGTGAACAAATTAGTGGCTTTGCTGCTGATTTGTGAGAAATTAATATGTTTAATCTTGGCAATCTCGGAGACATGAGTAAAATGCTTGAAGAGATGCAAGAAAATACAACAAAACTTCAAGCCGAATTAGAATCTAAAACTTTTAGTGTTAAAAGTGGCGGAGGTATAGTTGAAGTAAGCATAAATGGCAAGGGTGAAATTATCGACTTGATAATTGATGACTCTGCCATGTTTGATAAAATCACACTTCAAATTTTACTCATCGGTGCTATAAATGATGCCTATAAGATGGTTCAGCAAAATCAACAAAATAGTGCCATGGGAATACTCGGCGGCATAAATCCTTTTGGAGCAAAATAGATGTTTCGTTTATTGATAATCCTTAATTTTTTTGTTCTGGCTCTTTTGGCATGTGAGGGCGGATATGATGCTTGTAAGCAAAAAGTTATAGACTCCAACACAATTCAAGAGAAATCCATTGAAATTCCAATCGAAGGAAATCAAAGATTAATCTTCTCCGAAAAAACTCCAAGCTGCGAAATAATCAAAAGTGATCCATTTTTAGGGCTTTATCTGGTAGAAGATGCGGTAGGTTTTGAATACCCGTTTAAAATTAATGTAGGCATTTCATCGGGAGTAGCTGCTATTAATAAAACCTCTGCACAAGAGGGGAAAATCATTAAAAAACAGATAGGATTGTCATCTCTAGCTCAGTTTAACAAAAAAATCTCCCTTCCTGCTATTATCACAAACAGCTGCTGTTCCCTTGAGGGTATTGTAACCCCAAAAGGTATAATTGAAAAAGAGTATATAGAGAGATTTTTAAGTGCTGAAGATACGAGTTATTCGGATATAGGAATGAGCGTTGGCGATGCTAAAGTGGGCGTAAGAGTGGATGCATTGAGCCAATTTGTAAAAAATAATCCATTTAAAGGTGGGGATATTATTGTCTCGCTTGATGGAAACAAGGTAAAAGATAGTGCAACTTTGATGAGAGAGATACTTTTTGCAGAGATTGGCTCTACACACAAAGTAGAAATTAAAAGAGACTCTAAAATAGTTACAATAGAAGTAGTTGCTCAAAAAAGAGAGATTGGTGCATTTAAAAAATTTGCTAATCCAGAAGAAAATGCAAAAGAAAAAGCAAAAGTGCAAAAGAATGAAAAGTATGGCTTTGAGTTTGATAAAAATTTAAAAATTATAAAAATCAGTGAAAAAAGTAAAAAGTACGGGCTAAAAACAGGAGACAAACTGCTTCAAATCAATGGAGTAGATATTAAAAATCAGCAAGAGTTGCTGAAAAAAGTTTCAGACTCTAAAAATGGCACAACTTTACTCTTTGAGAGAGATAATTTTCAGTTTTTTGTGAATATAAATTAGATAAAATCGCACATGCAAAAGTTTGAGAAATTCCTATTAGATAATTTACCCATGTCAAAAAGTATCCACCCAACCTACGAGAAAGCTCTCCACAAGATGCTTGTAGCAGGTGGAAAAAGGTTCCGTCCGGCACTTTTGCTTGGTGTTGTGAACTCCTATAATACACTTTTGGAAGAGGGTGCCATGCATGCGGCACTGGCAATTGAGTTACTTCACACCTACTCGCTTATCCATGATGATTTGCCGGCTATGGATAATTCACCGCTTAGAAGAGGAGAACCAACGCTGCATGTGGCATTTGATGAAGTAACGGCAATTCTTGTGGGAGATGCCCTCAATACCTACTCCTTTGAAGTTTTGTGTAGTGCGCCCTTTTCGGACTACACAAGAGTTCAACTCATAAGAGAATTGGCAATCAATGGTGGGTTAAATGGCATGGTTTTGGGTCAAGCGATTGACTGTTTTTTTGAAAACAAGCCGCTGGCTATTGATGATATAAAAGTTCTACACACAAATAAAACCGCAAAACTAATTGCAGCCTCTCTTAAAATGGGGGCTGTAATAGTTGATAGAGAGGAATTGGGCGAAAAACTGTATGAGTTTGGAATTAAACTTGGGCTTTTATTCCAGATTCAAGATGATATTCTAGATGTGACCCAAACTTCGCAAATGGCCGGAAAACTTACAAATAATGATGGAGATAAAAATAGCTTTGTCACTATTTTGGGTTTGGAAAAGGCAGTAAGTGAAGCCAATATTTTGGCAAATGAGTTGATTGATGAGTTAAATAGTTTTGATGAAAATCTCAAAAATGAACTCTCAGAGCTCCTAATAAAATATATAAACAGACACAAGTAAATTAAACAAGGAATATTATAGTATGAGTAATCAAATGCGTCAAAAAATGGCAAACACAATTAGGTTCTTAGCAGCAGATATGGTTCAAGCGGCAAATTCAGGTCATCCGGGTGCACCGATGGGTTTAGCAGATATTGCTGTTGTTTTAAGCGAACACTTAAATCATAATCCGAAAAATCCATTTTGGTTAAACCGTGACAGATTAGTTTTTTCAGGCGGACATGGAACAGGACTTATCTACTCACTTTATTACCTTTGGGGATACGGATTAGAGATAAGTGACCTTAAAAACTTTCGTCAATTAGATTCAAAAACTCCTGGACATCCAGAGTTTGGGCACACTGCGGGTGTTGAGATTACAACAGGACCTTTGGGACAGGGCATTGCAAATGCCGTTGGTTTCGCAATGGCTTCTAAATTTGTGGGTAGCCAAGTAAACTCTGAAACCGCAGCTCTCATCGACCACAGTGTTTACTGTTTATGCGGCGATGGCGACTTGGAAGAGGGAATTTCTTACGAAGCATGTTCTATCGCAGGACACAACAAACTTGATAATCTAATTCTTATTTACGACTCAAACCGTATTACTATTGAGGGTTCTACTGATTTGAGCATAAGTGAAAATATCCGTATGCGATTTGAGTCTCAGGGTTGGGATGTTTTAGAGTGTGACGGTCATGATTTTGATGCAATATTTGCTTCTATCACAACTGCAACACCTAATAAAAAACCAACTCTAATCATTGCAAATACGGTAATTGCAAAAGGTGCCTGTAAGCTTGAAGGCTCGCACCACTCCCATGGTGCACCGCTCGGAGCGGATGTAATAGCTGAGGCAAAGGCGGCATGTGGATTTGATGCTGCAAAATCATTTCATGTGGATGAAGATGTTTTAATCCGTTTTAGATGTGCGATTGAAGAGGGTGATTTGTTGGAGCGTGAGTGGATTCACAGACAAAAAACTCTTCCTTTAATGGAGCAGAATGAGGCACTTTATGCACTTCAAAATCCAGATTTTTCTCGTATAGAGTATCCTACATTTGATAAGGCAGATGCTACAAGAAACACAAACGGTAAAATTATGAATGCAATTGCAAAAGCACTTCCAAGCTTTTTAGGCGGTTCTGCAGATTTAAGCCCGTCGAACAAAACTGAGCTTGTTGATATGGGAGTTTATCCAAAGGGACGAAATATCTATTTTGGTATTCGTGAACATGCTATGGCTTCTATCGTAAATGCAATGGCACTTTATGGACCTTTGATGCCTTTTTCTGCTACATTTTTTGTCTTCTCTGATTACCTCAAACCGGCGGCCAGAATTGCGGCA
>JAUSKV010000250.1 GCA_030646745.1 Sulfurimonas sp.
GGCATAGGTTGTCGGTGCGTCTGTTAAAGTTGTAAAATGGTACTTCATTTTCTCTATAAAACCCATGTCAAAATTTTGAAAAAGTAAAAAACCGTAGGTATCTCCACCGTCTCTTAGACCCCAAGGTCGAATGCGCCCAAAGAGGTTTTTTAATACTAAACTTATGACTCCTGAGAATAAATTAATATAGAGTAAAAAAAGAAATCTTTGGGCAAACAGTTTGTTTTTTTTGACAAATTTGAAAATAATAAATCCAATAATTGCAGTGGCAAAATACCAATGTGATTCGCCGAAAATACTTATAAAATCGCCTAATGCCTCATAAGTAGATATATTTGAGAGAAAATATTTTGCAACCGTTTTATCTATAAAAAAATATGAGAAAAACAGCATAGGAACCAAAGATGAGATATATAAAAGATACCGTTTTTTTGAGAAAATCATCTAAGCCCTTGGTAGTTTTTGCATGTTACAAAATTGATTTTGTTTACTCTGTTTGAGCCAAGAATTATATCAAACTCAGGGTGAGGAATTACTTCGTCACAGAGAGCGTATTGCGATATATCTTTTTTAAAGCAGGAGGTGTTTATAAAGAGTAAATCTTTGCCGATTGCCGACTCCTTCTCCCAAATGTCAAATTGGTCATATCTCGCGTCAATGAGAAAAACGGATGAGTTGTACTCATGGTTGTAGTACATGGCGCGAGAGGCGAGTGTCCAGTTTGTAACGGCTAGGGCGGCATGTGCTGTGGGTGAATTATTTGCAATCTCTTCATTTGCTTTTTTCATAATCAAATCCCAGCCATAAATATCGCGATGCGGCGATTGATAATCTGGAAAAGGCAAGAACTTAAAGCCCAGTTCCGCATAGGCTAAGGAGCTTAAAAGCAAGCCGAAAGTTATTGCAAATTTGAGATATTTTCTCATTTTTTTGCCTAATTGGAGTGCAAAATAAGTTCCAATAGGAATAAAAAGCAGATAAAAAAGAGCACTCCAGTGAGGCAGGGCAGTTTTATAGAGTGAGGCGTAACTGAAAAACAGAATAAAAACCAAACCAAAAAGAGCGGTGAGGAAGAGCGTATCATTTTTGCTGATGAGTGCTTTATAGAGTCCATAAAAAGCGAGCGGAAAGAGAAATGGGTTGTATGCTGCAAACTGAGCGGCAAAAGAGCTAAAAAATGCACTCCATTTAATGGCATTCTCTCCCACTACATGCTCACTCTGATAGGCAAAACTTGACCAATCGTTTTGGATATTCCAGATAAGAACCGGAGAGATAATGATAAGGGCAATTAGGACGGCAGGGATAATTCTTGGAGTGTAGAAGAGTTCATATCTTTTTTTGATTATGAAGTATAAAATAATCGGAGCAATAAAGAGGACTGCCGTGTATTTTGCCAAACCTGCTAAACCCAGAAGCGTTCCGAGCAGAATCCAGTTGCGTAGCGAGCTCTCTTTTTCTAACTTGATAACGGCAAAAATAGTCGGTAAAATAAGTAAAAAAAGAAGCGTATCTGGCAAAAGCATCAAAAATAGGGCATTAAATAAAAAAGAGGCATGGAGTGCTAAAACAGCGATGAATGCCTCGTTTTTGTTGTGATTAATCTCAAAAATAAGTTTATATACAAATAGAGAGGTAACAAAACCTATGAGTATGGCAGCGACTCTTGCACCAAACTCATGTGTGCCAAAGATAGAGATAAAAATGTACTGCACCCAGCCCACTAAAGGAGGATGGTCAAAATAGCTCAAATCTAGGTTGAGGGCATAAAGCACATAGTGCGCTTCATCGACTCCAAGCCCGACAAAAGGGGCTAAAAGCAACCTTAATACGGCTACGAAAATAATGAAGTATAAAAAAAGAGCGTGCTCTTTAAGAGTCAAGTGCATCAAGTTTAAATTTAAGAGTATTAAATACCAAATCTGCCGTGATAACTTGGATACATTGGTTGTCTGAACAAGGCGTTTTTCTGTGGTTTGAAGCACTTACGCAAGGACTGCATGCCATGCCCGCATAAATAGGAGTTGTAGAACCCAAAGAGCCGTAAAGTGCCGGAGTTTCAGGGCCGAAAATTACAAATGTGTGCATGTCGGTGATTGAAGCAAAGTGAGCAGGTCCCGAGTCATTTGTGAGCATAAATTGACTCACGCTGTAGAGTGCAGGAAGCTGTAAAAATTTAACCGCTCCGGCGAAGTTTATACATCTTTTGTCGTTTACATATCTTGCTAAGAGTTCCGCTCCCTCTTTTTCTGCCGGTGCACCTGTGAGAAGAACCAAAACATGTGGATTATAGGCTAAAATCTTTTTGATAACATCGCCGTAATTTTCTCTCTCCCAACGGCGTTGCGGAAGAAGGTCGGAGGCATTGGAATTTACCAAAATAATAGGATTTTTTTCTTTGCTGAATCCCTCAAACATGTCGGCAATAGTCGCTTGAATACTCAGTTGCTCCTCATCGCTTATAACTGCTTTTGCAATGACTATTTCAGAGTCGGGAATCACTCTTTTTGTGTAGGGAAGCTCGATTTTTTCGCTTAAAAGTGCATCCACTAAAGAGATAAAGTTTTTTGCAATATGCTGGTGCGGATTGTAGGCTACTTTTTTTGTCAAAAAATCGCCGCGGTAAAGTCCCTCATTGTGAAACGCATGAAAGCCGACACAGTTTGTAGCACCGCATGCTGCGGTTAAAAGTGCCGTAAAACGGGAAAAAAGCTCTAAATCTATAACGGAATCTATCTCATTTTTGCGACACCATGAAAGAAAACCTAAAGAACTCTTGGTTAAATTTACAATACTGCTTTCATCAATCGTGTAGATATTTTTCTCTTTTACCGTTTCTAAAAGTTGTAAACTCACCTTGTTTTTTGAAAAAATCACAAAAAAGAGTTCACCCTTGATATTGGCTTTGAGCTTTCGCATGGCAGGGTCAACAATGATGGCACTTCCCATCTCTGAGAGCTCAATCAGAAGTACATTTTTTGGTTTAATTGTTTTTGGCGGATATAAGAACTCTACTGATTTTTTAATTAGAGTACCGATAAATGCAAGTGGAACGCCTGCATAGTGGTCAATATTTCTCATTGTATCTACATTCATGTGATTGAATCCTTTATAATTTTCAGGTTGCTTTTTTGCTTTTTATCCAGAAGTATGAGCCGGGGAGTGCGCTGATAATGAGTAGCAATCCATAGAGAATACTCATCGCTAAAACTTTTGTCTGGTCTGCTCCTATGAGCATA
>JAUSKV010000257.1 GCA_030646745.1 Sulfurimonas sp.
CGCTCTGCGAAAAGCGATTCTCTTGTTTTCGTAGCTTTAGGGGGGGGGGTTGTAGGGACATCTTGTCCCTGCCACTCAAATGGACGCGTTCGTTTGAGTGCGTAAACTTGCAACAAGTGATTTTACTCAACATTCTTCAAATAAATCATTGTTACATCATCTTCAAACTTATGCTCAGATATTTTTTTCATGGCATCTTTTATCATTGAAGGATTCTTCATAATAGCTTCTGGCATATACTCTTTTAAATCCTCATTTTCATGCTCTAGAATACCATCGCTGTAAAGCATAATAGAATCCCAAACATCTAACTCAATCGTCGTGCAAACCGGAATTGGAGAGAAGTTCATAAACGGCATATTGTTTGCTTTTATTTTTAGAATCTCCTCACCCTTTTTTATCAAAAACGGATACATTCCCCCTGAAGTATATATGAGCGATTTTTTCTTTGGGCATATCATCAGCATGGTGTAGGAGAGTTGTTCTATCTCCCCTAAAAATGTTTTTGCTATCGGGTAAAGTTTTTCTATCAACTCTTCGATAGATTTCATACTATATACGAACTGATTAAGCATAGAAGATATTGCAAAAACCGTCAAAGCAGGAGAGACGCCATGTCCCTGTCCATCAACAATATAGAGAAAAATAGAGCCGTCTTTCATCTTATAAATAGAATAGAAATCCCCACTTAATATATCCGAAGCAAGATGAAGCACACTGCACTCGCTCTCATCCATATCATTAACAATTCCTGCTTCAAGTTTATCTTTTGCCAAATATTCCTGTTGCATGTTATAAGCATTCATCTCTTCAATTTTGTTGCTGAGTTCCAACACTTGTGTGATGTCATGGCGGATAGATATATACTCTATAATTTCGCCCATAGCATCAAGAATAGGGAAAATTGAGGCACTCACAGTATATTTGCTACCGTCTTTTCTCTTGTTTGTTACCACACCGTTCCATACATTTTTAGATTTTATTGTTTGCCAAAGTTCTTTAAATGTACTTGATGGAGTTGCAGGGTCTCGCACAATACTATGAGGCTTTCCGATGAGTTCTTCTCTAGAATAACCTGATATTTCAATAAATTTATTATTTACATAAGTAATTGTGCCTTTTAAATCTGATTTTGATACAATATTTGTTGCATCAACAATCTTCGAATACTGCTTTAACATGGATAGTTCACTCTGAGAAATTTCGTCTATACTGCTCATTTTTTACACTCCCACTTAGTTTTTTTTATTATCTTAATTAAAAGTAATGGATTATACAACAAACTTTAGATGCAGCTATTTTTTATTACGAATTTATTATAAATAAATATAAAATAGTACATAAAGAATAATCTTTATCTATTAAGTTTTCCTATTGTACAATTCGCACATGATTAATTACACAGACACTCTAAGAAAACATAATTTAAAGGCTACTCCGCAGAGGATAGCGATTGTCGATGCTCTGTTTCTAAATGGGCATGTAAGCACAGAATCTTTGTATTCAATCATGCTAGAAAAATTCAGTTCTATCTCGTTGGCTACTATTTATAAAAATATAAATCTTATGCTTGAAAACTGCCTGATTTATGAGGTAAAACTTCCACATGCCAAATCTGTTTACGAACTAACAAAGAGTTCTCACTCCCACCTTCTATGCAAAAAATGTGGAAATATTGAAGATGTGGATATTAATTTAGAGACGCTTGTAGATAAAATTTCTAAAATAACCGAGTTCCAAATAGATAAAACAGACTTCGTTCTCTCAGGCAATTGCAAAAACTGTCACTCATTTTAATAAGCCCTCAGAACAATTTTTGTATAATCGCGTATTAATTTTTCCAAGAAGGAATCCCATGCGTGGTTATAAGATTTTTGCAGGTTCTGCAAGTATTGATTTTGCAAAAGAGGTTTGCCAAATTTTAGATGTTCCCCTAGCCAAGGCGGATATAAAAAGATTTAGCGACGGTGAAATTTCGGTTCAAATTGCTGAGAGTGTTCGCGGACGCGATGTTTTTATCATTCAATCAACAGGAGTTCCGTCCAACGATAACTTAATGGAACTGCTCATCATGACGGACGCGCTTCGCCGCTCCTCTGCAAGTAGCATAACAGCCGTTGTTCCTTACTTCGGTTATGCAAGACAAGACCGAAAAGCTGCACCTCGTGTGCCTATTACCGCAAGACTTGTGGCAGACATGTATGAAACAGCAGGAATAAACAGAGTTGTAACCATCGATTTGCATGCCGGACAAATTCAAGGATTTTTCAATATTCCTGTTGATAATCTTTATGGTTCCGTGACATTCGAAAACTACATTAAAAGCAAAAATCTCAAGAATCCTATCATCGCTTCACCGGACATCGGCGGCGTTGCAAGAGCACGTTACTTTGCTTCAAGAATGGGTTTAGAGATGGTAATCGTTGATAAACGCCGTGAAAAGGCAAATGAGAGTGAAGTTATGAATATCATCGGCGATGTCAACGGCAAAGATGTTATTATGATAGATGACATGGTGGATACGGCCGGAACCATGGTAAAAGCTGCGACAGCTCTTAAAAACAAGGGTGCAACATCAGTTATGGCTTGCGCAACGCATG
>JAUSKV010000259.1 GCA_030646745.1 Sulfurimonas sp.
AAACTATATTTTTTAAAGTTGTAATTTTCTCAACAGCCGGAAATTTATAGGCTACAGCCCAACGAGGATTTTTGACCGTGTAGCCCATGTCGATCTGCGACGCTATCTCGTTTACTTTGACAACCATGCCATCAAGCATCATCGCATAACTCTCTCTGTCTTTGCTCATCTGCTCATAGATACTCTCTATTTCTTCAAAACCTTGGCATGTGGAGTGGAGCGGCGGCTTTCTGAATCCAAGTGCGTAGATGTACTCCATTTTTTCACTCAGATGTTTGTGTTCGAGTGCATTTTCCCCTACACCGTAAGGCAAAAAAACCAAATTTCTTGAAGCGGTTACGCCCGAATCAAGCTGTCTCAAACTCCCCGCTGCTGCATTTCTAGGGTTCGCAAAAGCTGCTTCACCTTTTTTAGTTCTCTCTTCATTTATCTTCTCAAACTCATCTTTAAAAATAACCACTTCACCACGAATTTCAATTTTTTCTTTGTACTCTATTGTAAGAGGAATGGAGCGGATTGTTTTGACATTTGCAGTTATCTCTTCGCCAATCTCTCCGTCACCACGGGTAATTCCCTGTGAGAGTTCACCGTTTTCATAGATGAGATTGAGACTTGCACCGTCGTATTTCGGTTCGCAGTAAAAGGATATATTTTTATCTAATTTGTACGTTTTCTCTAGCCATTTTTGCAGACCTTCAGAGTCAAAAATATCTTCCAAACTCCACATGCGGGAGAGATGCGAAGCCTTTGTAAAACCGTCCCGAATCACATCGCCAATCCTTTGCGTTGGAGAGTTTTTCAGAACTTTATCACTGTTTTTCTCTTCATATCGTGCTACTTCATGGTAAAGTCTGTCATAAACCTCATCTGTCGTAATCGGCATATCAAGCACATAGTAGTGATGCGAATAGATATTTAATTGTTCAACCGTTTTTTTATACTCTTCGTAATTCATTTCATTTCCATATCTTGACTATTTAGTAAATCAGTAGGACAGCCAAAATGGTATCCCTGAAATTCATCCACACCATACTCTTTGAGCAGCTCAAATATCTCTTCATTTTCAACATACTCTGCAACAGTCGTAATATTCAACTCTCGCGCAAAATCTACAATGCTTTTTACTAAAATTTGTGAATCACGATCCGTTAATACATTCTTTATGAGTGTTCCGTCTATCTTTATATAATCCGGTTTGATTCCCAAAATATGTGCATAGTTTGCATAACCGCTGCCAAAATCGTCAATAGCAATGAGAACACCCAACTTTCTTAATTGCTTCACAACTCTCACTAATCTTTCAAAATTTTCTACACCCTCTTGCTCTGTTATTTCAACAACAATTTTATCCGGTGAATCAAAATTTTCTATTCCCTCTATCAATGTGTCCATCAGAGTTGCATTAAAAAAATCATTTGGTAAAAAATTTATAGAAATTTTTTCATCTCTGTTAGCAAAAAAATCTAAGCTCTGTTTTAACATACTTTTTGCTATCGTAATATAGAGACCGCTTTTCATAGATACATCCAAAAAATCATCCGGAAGCAGAACTTTTCTTTCACCCTCTTCAAACTCAATTATTCTGACCAAGGCTTCATACTTAACAAATTTCCCGTTTCTATCTGTTATTGGTTGAAAGAATGGAATAATATTGTTATGCTCAACCGCATGTCTGATTGTTCGTTTTACTTTCATCACTTTCTGAGAGTGCTCTTTTGTATCTACTTGCTGTGAATACATCAAGTAGGGAAGAGATTGCTTTTTTGCTTTTTTAAGTGCCATTTGAGCATCTTCAAGAGAGTGCGCATGATCAAAGGCTATACCTGAATATAATTCAATGCCGATAAATTCATCTACGCCCTCAACTGAAATTTTTAGTGAGTTTATTTTTACATGCAACGCATCTACCAAACTGTTATATTTTTCTACATCAAAAATTCTTTCTTCTTTGAACACTACAAATTCATCACCCGCAACTCTGTATGCAGTCAATTCATGTTCCAATGCAAAACTCTCAAAAGCCTCTGCTACTTTAATAAGAATTTGATTACCGACATCTACGCCATAGAGTTCATTTATGAGACTAAACTCTTTAATATTACTCAAAATAAGCACATGGCTTTGTTCAGAAACAAGGGCATCATTGAGTGCATATCGATTTTTTAAACCTGTTAAATGGTCGGTATATATTTGCTTTTTAAATTGTTTTAAAATGATTTCAAAACCTTGATGTAATATATTACCTACCAAAAACATCATAATGGCAAGTATCAAGAACAGATGATTTATAAAATCTTTATCTCTTTGAAGCATTTCCGATGTGTCAAATCCAACAACCAAATAGCCCAATGTTTCTGATAAATGATTTTTTAGAAGAATACTCATGTCAATTTTAAAAAACTCTCCATCTCCATTAGGATGAGGAGTATGCCCAAAGTGACTTTTTAAATTATCACTCCCTTGTGCTAATACATATTTGTCATTTAGAGAAAGGGCTGTTGGATTTAACATTATATTTAGGAGAGATTTTTCTATTGCTATACCCACATCTATATTTAAAATTTTAGTTAAATCTTTTATAAAGCTAGTCGGGTTAATACCTATTTCAACATTTCCGACATATTTACCATTATGGAAGAGTGGCTTTGTAATGCGGTATGTCATTTCATATTTACCGACTTCAAACCCATTTAAAGAGGTTTGCAACCTATCGGTATCCGTAATAAGTTTTCTTTTTTCGTTTATTTTATCGCCATACTCTTCAGGCTTATGAGCACGAAAGAGTGTTACGCCCTCATAAGAGCGGAATGTAAGAATATCAACGCCACTGTTAGTCTCTTTTATATGCTTATAATAAGGTGTTACAATTGACTTTATCTGCTCATAATTACCCTTTGCCACTGCTTCTGACAAGCCATCTGCTGAAATAATAGTATCTAATTCAGTATCAAATTTTTTAGTTTGATTTTCTAGGTTTAAACTATAAAGGCTCTCTGTACTTTTTGATAATGCTTCAAATTGTTCATTTACTGAATTTTTTAATTGAACCTTTAAAAAAACATATATCACAACCCCACAGACAACCAAAACAAGTGAAGTAAGAATCAGTGTATTGCGCTTTGTCTGTTTTTCAATACTCATTTATATACTCCCACTACTACATATAGATAATCATTAATTTGTTTGCATTATAACATTTTCATCTAAATCTTTATATTGAGCCAAGCTCTTCTTTTGCTAAATATACCAAAGAAAGAGACCTTGAATGTGCGTTTCAACATTCATCAATTACAATTATGCCTCTGTGAGTGAATCTCCACTTTTTACAACTTTTGAAATCAAAGACTTTAAGATTTTTAAATACGAAGCTATATCAACCTGAGAGTATCCATTCTATCATTATTCGTAAGATTTATAAGTTTGTGGAGTGGATTGTAAAAGGTAAATTTGTTGAGTTCAAAATGCATATGTTACTTTTGCATTTTTTACTGTTTCGATAGCTACTTTCATAATGTTTTTTGATTTTACATTACTATCTACTTTTTTTATTACTAATTTAGGTAATTTAACTTCACTAATAGATATATTGGAAACTTTACCATCTTTATATATATAAGCCACAATAAATCCTCTTTTTATATTTATAAAATAATAACATACTATTCAAATCTATTCATATTTTCGAGTGGTTGCTTGGGTGAAAGTGAGGTAGTTTTTGTGCGTACAATCTTAGCAATCCAAGGGAATTTGTTGCTTTGGTATGTGGAAATTTCCACATGCCAACTAAACTTCGTCACTCTGGTACCCTAACGGGCTTTAAATTCACTATTTCACAACTAAATCTCAGTATCGAGCCATCTTCTTTTTTGATAAATATACCAGAAAATCACTCCTTTTATGAGCGTCTCAACATTCATAATTACAAAAATTGCGATGATTCCAAAGCCCATGTTATAGGCTATATAGGAGGGAATGACTCTAAATATCCAGAGGGATGCCACACTCACATAGAGGGTTATTTTGGTAGCCCCTGCTCCGCGAAGTGCGGCGGAATAGACAAAAACCAGAGCTAACGGAATTTGAGCCAAACCTACTAAGATAAGATAAGTGGAAGCCACTTGTATAGTCTGCGCATCTTTTGTAAAAAAGCTCACCAAAAACTCAGGAAAAAATATGAGACATGCACCGACAAAACCCATAAACACATACGCAACTCTCCCGCTGATAACACCCATAGCGAAGGCTCTCTCTTTGTTATTCGCACCCAAATTCTGCCCGACCAGAGCCATAGCAGCTATTGCAAAACCGAATCCGGGCATAAAAGCAATTCCCTCGATGCGAAGCCCCACTTGATACCCGGCTAGTTCCGCAGTTCCGTAATAGGCGATGATGGCGACAAAAAGTAAGAAAGAGAGACTCGAAATCCCTCGCTCTAGTGCCGCACTCCATCCCACATGCCAAGCTTTTATCAAATCTTTGATGCGGATGATTGGAATGAAGGTGAGCTTTGAATACGGATTTTTAAGAAGAAACAGATAAGCAACAACACTAAACATGTATGCTATCAAAGTCGCATATGCCGCACCCTCAATGCCATGCGCTTCAAAACCAAAATGCCCAAAAATAAAAACATAGTTCAAAAAAGCGTTCAGTGCTGCAGCGAGAAGTTTTATATAGAGTGAACTTTTTGTATCTCCAGCCGCTGAGAGTGCGTTGTAAAAAAGTGTGTCCAAAAAAATAAGCGGCATTCCGCATGCCAAGATACCGAAGAAAAGTCCGCCCTGATGGACAACCTCTGGTTCTGCACCCATCAAAGCATAAAGAGATTCGCTACCAAAATAGCCGCCAACGGCTACAAATAGAGACAAAATAAAGGCAAAGATTCCCAGCGAGTAAAGCAAAGCAGAAGCTCTTTTTTTGCGACCCTGCCCGATAAAGCGTGAAATGAGTGCATTCCCACCCACCACATAAAGCGTCATCAAAACATTCACAACCATCATAAACTGCATGCTCATGCCAACGGCGGCTAATGCCTGAACGCTCACCATTCCGACCATAATCATGTCAATCATGATTTGAAGGATATCGACTAAATGTTTGAGTGCAGCGGGGATTGCCAACTTAAAAACATGCTTCGTGTCGCTACTGATTAATCTTGAAAAAATTGGGCTACCTCGCTCATCGTATCTATCAATTCCTCTTTTGTATTAAACTCTAGGACTGTTCTTGTTTTTACATCTTCGCTTGGCTGTGTAAAATCAAAGACCAAAATATAGGAGAGAAGTTTCACTTTTTCACCGTAAAGTTCCTCCCACTCCAAACTCATCTCTGCCACTTCGCCATGCAAATCGACAACAACGGCAGGATAGAGTCTTGTGATTTTTGAGAGGTCTAAATCGCCCTCTTTTGATTTATAAATCATTACTAAACTCCCTCATAAATTTATTCATCGTAACAACTCGAGCAACTCATCACCGCTGAATTTCATATCTTCTTGCTGTTTGTTATTGTCATAAATCCCATCCTGAAGCGACTGTTTTTTCTTTTGAAGCTCTAAAATCTTCTGCTCAATAGAGTTTTCAACAATGAGTTTATAAACAAAAACTGCCTTTGTCTGCCCTATGCGGTAGGCTCTGTCCGTGGCTTGATTCTCAACTGCAGGATTCCACCATGGGTCGTAGTGGATGACGGTGTCGGCTTCTACTAAGGTTAGCCCTACTCCGCCCGCTTTGAGGGAGATGAGAAATATATCGGCGTCCCCTTTTGTAAACTTCTCAATTGATTCTTCTCTGTTTTTTGTCGAACCTGTGAGTTTGGTGTATTTCACACCCATCTCCATGATTTTTTCTTCAATAATAGCCAACATAGAGGTAAATTGCGAAAAGACAAGTATCTTTCTGCCCTCTTGCAAAAGCTCATCGACAAGGTCTAAAAAAAGCTCCAGTTTTGCGGACTCTTTTACCTTCTTCGCCTCATCGATTTTAAGAAGTGAGGGGTCGCAACAAACTTGACGAAGCTTGAGAAGTGCATCGAGTATGGTAATGTGCGAAGAGCCGATTCCCTTCTTGCTCACCGCTTCACGCACTTTTTTCTCCATGGTTACGCGTATGGCTTCGTAGAGTTTTGACTGCTTCTCTTCAAACTGCGTATATTTTATTATCTCCGATTTTAGTGGGAGTTCATGGGCTACTTTCTCTTTTGTTCGTCGCACCATAAAGGGTTTGACTCTTTTGTTTTGCTATACTTGTCTTGCAAAATCATGCTCTTTTTCTATAGGTGTTTGGTAGTAGTTTCTAAAAAAAGTGAGCGTGTCCAAAAACCCCGGCATCAAGAAACTAAAAATCGACCAAAGTTCCCCCAAATGGTTCTCAATAGGCGTTCCGCTTAGAGCCAATCTATGCTCGGATTTGAGGGTTTTTATTGCCACCGTCATTTTTGTTGTCGGATTTTTTATCTTTTGTGCTTCATCCAAAATAATGTATAAAAAACTCTCCGCATCAAGCTTCTCTTTGTCTCGGACAATGAGCGGATAGGTCGTGAGAACTAAATCATGCTTTGCTATCTCGCCAAATCTTTCTGCTCTGTCGCTCCCATGCAGGGAGAGA
>JAUSKV010000318.1 GCA_030646745.1 Sulfurimonas sp.
TCATTTTTTACATAGACTAAGCCGCTATTTTCTAGCTCATCTAAAACTGTAGCTTTTACAAGTTCAATTTTTGTACCATACGCAACACTAAACGGAACATGCAATCTTCTTGATAAGTCCTCTAGTGTCAAATTAATAACATTATTTTGAATAAACGAGGAGTTTGGAACAATAATATCTATGTTGTCAAATGTTTTTATGGTTGTTGAACGAATGCGCATGTCTGTCACTCTGCCGCGCAAGGAGTCACTTATCTGCACAACATCTCCAATGCGGATAGTTCTCTCAAACATCAAAATAACACCGGCTATAAAGTTTGAAACAACAGTCTGGAGACCAAAACCTATTCCGATAGAGAGTGCTCCTGCAATGAGAGACATGGATGACATGTCAATCCCGATGCTGCTGAATGCAATGATAAAAGAGATGAGAATTATAAAGTAATACCCCATATTTGTAATCAATCTTACAGCCATTTGACTAGAATTAGCCCATCTTTTTGCCGTGCGGGTTATCCAGCGGTTGTAAAAGAATCCTACAATAAATCCAAGAATAATTAAAATCAAAGCCTTAATCAGACTAAAAATACTTATTGAACGTTCATTAAATACAAAAAGAGGCGATGAGATATAGCCGATTACTATTTTTAAAACTTCCTTTGTTTCGTGGAGCGTTGCTCCAAAGAAGAGTTTCGTTACCCCAAACGCCTCTTTTGATAGGTCTCTAAGCGCTGAAATTTGCTCTTTATATACAGGTCGAATATCTGAAGCTAGGGATAAAGAGAGCCCTTCTATGTCAATAAGCGATTTAAAATAGTCTTGATTATTTTCATTTTGAATCATGCAGATGGATTGTTCTGTTTTTAACATTATCTTCTGCATGAGTAATTTTTGCTGTTCAGATTCAGCATTTTTTATTTTTTTTGAAATAACGTCTTTTGCTTCACTCTCTGCAATCAGTGCGTTTTCAAGACTGATTTGCAGGGCTATCTTCTCTTGAGTACTATCTTTTATCTTATTGTCATGCAAAAGTAATTTCTCTTCAATAAGAGTTAGTTTATCGCACTGCACAAATTGCAAACTGCGTAATAACTGTTGAAATATCTCCTTCTCATGTTTTTGAAGAAGCTCTGTTTTGGTTTCAATATTTTTTTGTTGCAACTTATAGTATGCAAATTGCAGCTGATAGGAGAGAAGTTTTTCTTTATCCTCCTCAACCAAATTTGCAATTTTCTGTTTTATAAAAGCCAGTTTTGATTGTATATTTACGAGCATTTGTTGATGTTCATTGATGCTGTTTCGTATTGCTGCATCACCATTGAGAGCATCATAATAGTTTTCTATCTCTACTTGATTTTTAGAAATTTTACTTAAATCATAACTCTCTATCACAATAGTTTGTGATGCAGCACCACGAACCCTAGAGAGTTGTAACTTCTCTTCATCGACTAATTCAGGGAGTCGCTTTCCGCCAATGGGTGTATTGTTTATCTGCTTTTGAATTTCCTTGTAATATAACTCTTTGTTTGCACCTTCAAAGAGCTTTTCATCAATTGAACCGCAAAACAACCAGATAGAAAATAGTAATAAAAAAATAAAAATTTTCACCGACAAACCCTTTGCAAATTATCTTTTTAGATTATATTATTATTTTGCTAATGTAGCCAACCTCAAAGAAGCTAAGCTATAATTCGTGTATAGAAGAGGGCACTCCTCAACATGAATATTTTAAGCGAGAAAATGATGAAAGATAATTTATTCCCCTCCCAAGCGCATGAAGCGTTCATTTTAGAGGCAAAATTACATTTAAGCGGTCTCTTGGACGAAGCATTTCACCACACAAATAAAGAGCGTGCAGTCGTGGTGTATGACACAGGCTCAGTTTTGTCTGGCATATTGGCACAGGCATATATGCGTTGTTTGCCTGATGCAACTTTTGTCGATTTTCATGCAGTGCCGCCAGAACAAATACTGGAAATACTAGCGAAGTTGCAGCCGTCTGATTTGGTCATATTGGTGCAATCAAAAAGTTTTCGTCTTGATGCGTTTCGTATGCGGGTTGAGCTGTTTAAGCGCAAGATAAAGGTAATTGAACATCCGCATTTGAGCCGCATGTCGGATGATGAGGTGCCGTATTACATAGATTCATTGGAGTACGATTCTAATTATTATCGCAGAGTAGGGCGTGCACTCAAGAATAAATTAGACAGCGCACCTTCAGGCATCATTGATAGCGGCGGCGAATTTTTGGTGTATGGTTCACCTTTTGAGTCTGCCAAACTCAATATTGGAGATTATTCGCAAATGAGTAATGCTGGCGGTCAGTTTCCTCTGGGTGAAGTATTCACAGAAGCACAGGATTTAAGAGCACTGAACGGGCGTGTAAAAATTTTTAGCTTTGGCGACACAAGCTACAGACTCAACTATCCACAAACACCTATTACGCTTATTATCAAAGAGGGGCAGGTTGTGGATTGTGAAAACTCAACTCCAGAGTTTGAGCAAATACTTTCAAATATCCGCGCAGACGAAGGTGTAGTTTGGGTGCGGGAGCTAGGACTGGGACTCAACCGTGCCTTTAGCAAAACACGCACGGTGAGTGACATTGGTACTTATGAGCGTATGTGCGGTATTCACTTTTCTTTGGGTGCCAAGCATGGCATCTATGCAAAACCCGGCTTTAAACGCAATGACGGGAAATACCATGTAGATGTTTTTGCCGACACACAAACATTCACACTCGGGAGTGAAGTAGTTTATAGAGACGGGGCTTGGATTGTTTAAAAGTCTATTCTTTCGTCTCTATCTCTTGTTGGAGCCTTGACATCTCTAACCGTATCTCATCCATGACTTGTGGCGGGACATTTTCGTCTTTGCTCCATACCACTTCATTAATCTCACCGCCATAAGCAGCGCCGAAATCTTCAACTTTTTGAGAGTATTCATCCATGTCAAGACAAACTTCAACTCTTCCGGAGCGAGTGTCTTTGAGTTCAATGAACCACTCGCCTTTTTCATCAATTTTTATGCAAGACTCAAAGATTACTTCCATCTACTTTTTACCTGCTTTTTCAAAAGATTTAGCAAAACCTTCTAAATCTTTTTTTCTTAAATCGCCATTATAGACTATGTCACTAGCCTTTATTGAGTCGTCGTTCAGCATTTTTGGTACTACATCTGAGTTGTTTATCACTTCCATATGCTCATTGAGCTCATCTTCGCTGTACGCCATCTGCATGTCGGCGGCTATGACATGTGGAATCTCCTCTATTATTTTTAGCTTTTTAAGCTCTTCTGAAACTCCGTTGCCTTCGATGGTAATGATAATTCGACCTTTTTCATCGTGCATGTGGTAATCACATGCTTCACAATCTTTTAAACTTTGGACAACTTCATCCAAATATTTTGGTACCGTTTGAACTACTATGCTTGAGATATTCATTTTTTATTCCTTAATTTTATTTAATCTATTCGTAAATTATCTTTCTTCTTTTCTCGCCGTTGTCTCCTCGCATTTTATCATAGAGTTTTTGGTGTTTGAGCTTCTCACTGTAACTAATTGGTGTTCGAAGTGATTTGTACTCAACTAAAACACCATCTTTATATACACCTGAAACTATCGCTTTTACCCAGTAAAAACCTCTATCTTTACGAATATTTTTGATCACCCCTGTCCACTGCCTTTCATCTTGAATGAATTGCCACAACTCTTTAAATACGGAGCTTGGCATGTCCGGATGACGGACCATGGAGTGAGGCTGTCCTAACAGTTCTCTCTCTTCGTATCCGCTTATTTCACAAAATGTTTCATTTGCATAGGTAATGTTTCCCTTTAAATCTGTTCGAGAGATGATTAACTCGTGCTCCGGAACTACCGTTTCTATTAAAAATTCAGATTCATTATACTGCATACCCTCTCCTCTACTTAATTTGATAAAGATTTATTTTATTGGAGTCACTTGATACTATAAACTCATTTTCATTAATAAAAAGTATAGTTGAAAGTGTCATTTCATTTGGGCCAAATCTGCCTATTTCGCTTCTTGTATTTGTATCAAATAGAGTAACATTATTGTTCTCATCACTAGAATATCCAACTAAATTTGCACTTGGAGAGAGACCGACGCTGTAAATTAGAAACTGTGCTGTTTTGTAGTAAGCTGCGCCTGTTTTAGCGTTATAAATCACAACTCTTCTATCTTGCCCTGCCGTTGCAATAATGCCATTTTTGTAAGCAACTTGAAAAACATTATCGAGATTTTGCCCGCTAAAAGTTTTTATTAAAGAGCCGTTTGAAGTGTTGTAAAGTTTAAGAATGCCACTCTCATCCGCTACCACTACCTCTGACTTTTTTTCATTCAGAGCAAAGTTGGAAAATTTGGATTGAGAAACCTGAATTTTCCAGTTCTGTTTTTTGTTTTTAATATCATATGAGATTATATCATTACTCAAAAGTGCCAAAAGTATCGTGTTTCCGTCCAGAAATTTTGCTTTTGCAATGGAGAGTTTTTCTGTGTGTGGAATGACGAGTTCTATTTTGCCTTGCGCCTCGGCACCATTTGTCACTTCGTTTTGGTACGTGTATATATGAACTCTTCTAAAACCTTTTTCTGCTTGGGAAAGAATGAGAACTTTATTATTTATTACATCAATAGAATAGACTTTGGAGTCAATCGTATCGCCCATGAAATCTGTTATTTTACTTATCTCTATTTTTTGTGTGAGTGTTTTTGTCTGCATATCAAATACATCAACGCAGCTTGCATTTGTTGCACTGTAGAGTTTTTCACCATCGAGCACCAAATCAACAACACCTCCGCTTGCCTGCAACACAGTTTTTGGCAATGAGATATTTGCACCGTTTAGGGAGCTAATAAGCCAGAAGAGAAGCATTAGTTTTATCATTTACAGCACCTTTACATCTATTGCTAAAGTTGGGCATCTGCTTATGCAGAATCCACAGGCAGTGCATTTTTGCATATCTATAGTCGGCATGAACATAGCCTTAAATTCTATTGCATCTTCTAAGCATGGGTCTTTACATGAAAAGCACATAACACCCATCCAGCTAAGACAAGTTTTTTCATTGATACTGATCTCTGCACCTATCTTTTTTTTATCTTCTTTATTTAAAACACCAAATGCGCACCCCGAGAGTACTTCCTCGCTTACGCTCACAGCGCACCCCAAGAGTACTTCCTCGCTTACGCTCACAGCGCATGCGTCACAGTAGGTGCATCCACTCTTTGAAAAATCAAGAGAGGGAGTTTTGTCGCTATTTATTACAATAATCTGCTCTTGGCACAAAGTGGCACATCTGCCATCGCACTTTTGACACTCTGTATCAAACGCATGTATATCACCAAAATAGGGTGGTCTTAGATAGCTCTCTTTCTCTGCTTTTGGTTTGAGTTGCGAAGAGAGAAAGCTAAAAAGCTCTCTTCTTTGCATTTACTTATTTACCATGGACAGTATCTAAGCCTTCTGTCATTTTAGAGCCATTCCAGCTTGATTTATTTGCACCGTCTTTGCTTGTGAAGACAGGTTTGAAATTGCTTTCAACTGCTAAACCTTCTGATTGTGGAGCATGGCACTGCGTACAGTTAAATCTTGCACCTGCGAGTTTATCACCGGTAGATTTAATTGAAATAGCATTTGATTTAGTGCTAGCAGCAGGATCAACAACTTCTCCGTTATTCATCAACTTTCCATCTTTAGTTATAGCAGTTGCAGGTCTAAAGTTTGTCAAGTGTGACACTGGAACGGATGTCGCACCTACAGAACTTGCAACCTCTGGCATGTGGCAGCCTACGCACTGATTGTTATCAATAGTAATCGGTGTCATACCTTCAGTGTCATGTGGAATCATAGGCGGAGCATCTTGGAATGCTCTTTGTATTTTGTAACCACTTCCTGCAGCACTTGTACCATATTTTGTTGCATCACCATGCGTTGCATCGCTTTCTGCATAAAGATTACTCTTTCTAAGACCAAGCGACTCTTCGCTTACACTTGGTTTGCTTACACTTGGTGCGCTACAGCCGATAATTAGTAATGCTGCGGTAGCCAAACCAATTGTAATTTTACTTGCTAATTTCATACTCTTCCCCCATTTATGTTATTTTTTTACTAATTTTCTAATTGAAAATCCTAAAGCATCATCTTCACAAACTTCTATACATCTTGCACAGTTTGTGCATTCACCGGATGTAACGGACAAACTCTCTTTGCCTATCATGTGTAGAACTTGATGCTCAGGACAAACCGTTTTACATTTCATACATAAAGTACACTTCTCTTGAGAGTGCAACACTCTTATAAAACTAAAGCTTCCAAGAAGTGAATAAAACCCACCAAGTGGGCAAACATGACCACACCATCCATCTTTTAAAACAAATAGATCAAACAAAAAGATTACAAGCATGGCCGCCCAGCCAAAACCTAAACCAAAAGCGATACCTCTGTGAACCATAGATATTGGCGAAATAAACTCAAAAGCAGCAACTCCCATAATCGCAGAGATGACTAAGCTCATTCCCAAAACCCAGTAGCGAAGATTTCTCGATGCCGGTTGTCTAAAGCCTTGCGCACGGTCGATACCAAGCTTTCTTCTTAGATAGTTTGCACTATCTGTGATTATATTTACAGGACAAACCCAACTACAAAAGGCACGACCACCGATTATAAAATAAAATATAACGGCAAC
>JAUSKV010000332.1 GCA_030646745.1 Sulfurimonas sp.
CGCATAGATTTTCCAAAATCTAGTGACTTAATCCACATGTCGATGATTTCAGGTAAAAGCAGAACTGAGGGCTGACCTTTTACCTCTTTTTTGTAGTAAAGTACCTCTTTGCCACCTTTTTCTGAATGACTTATTTCATCAATTGTAACGCCGCATTTTTTAGCAAAACCAAGTGCTGCAGCCGTTGGTTCTCCATTTTTGTAAGCAACTTCGATTGGTGCTCCGAAAAATTCCTCAACGCTGTCACCTTGAGAGGTTGGAAATTCTGTATGCCATAAAACCAAACGACGAGGCGTATAATAAAATTCAAATTCACACAAAAGTGAATTCTTTTCTAAAATATCCGCATATTTTTTTTCAATATTTTTGAGCTCTTTTAAAAGAGGAACCGCCGGAAGCTCTTCAACGCCGATTTCAATAAGGAGTGTTTTTAACATTTTAAGTCTCTTTTTTATCAATTAATTTCGCGATTTTATCTATTATTTTGTTAAAAAGTGCTGTTTTGGATAGAATTTCAAATCATAAAATAAGAAGAGACAGATGAATAAAATTTTTCAACCAAAACTTTTTACACTTCTTAAAGAGGGAATCAAAAGAGAGCAAATTATCTCAGATATATTCGCAGGAATTATTGTAGGTATCGTAGCCCTTCCGCTTGCCATAGCCTTTGCCGTCGCTTCTGGAGTTGCACCGCAAATGGGACTTGTAACTGCAGTAATTGCCGGTTTTATCATCTCTTTTTTGGGTGGAAGCAGAGTTCAAATCGGCGGACCTACGGGTGCTTTTGTAATTATTATTTATGCTTTGGTTGAGAAGTACGGGATTGAAGGGCTTATGATTTCTACTATTATGGCAGGAGTTATATTAATCCTCTTCGGACTGCTTCGCCTTGGCTCACTTCTTCGCTATTTCCCTCATCCGCTTATTGTTGGTTTTACAAGCGGGATTGCCGTGGTTATTTTTTCAACACAAATCAAAGATGCTTTTGGACT
This sequence comes from Sulfurimonas sp., assembly GCA_030646745.1. Taxonomy (GTDB): domain Bacteria; phylum Campylobacterota; class Campylobacteria; order Campylobacterales; family Sulfurimonadaceae; genus Sulfurimonas. Next base: position 993 of record JAUSKV010000332.1, read on the forward strand.
CAATATAGAAAAATTACCCTCAGAATTTTTACAAAAGTGGGAAGTTTATTTTTCAAATATTTTGGATGCAAATCTTTATGCAGTAGCTCTAACTGCTATCACGATTTTGATAGTTATCTATTCAAAACATATCACCACAAAAGTTCCAGGGTCGTTTATAGCTATCATTCTTATCACTGCAATTGTCTCATTTACTGCTATCCCAGTGACAACTATAGAATCTTTTTTTGGAACTATACCAAACGATATTAGCTTTCATATGCCATCACTAGAGCTAAATAATCTAAGCATGTATATTGCTCCAGCCCTGACAATAGCCCTTTTAGGCGGCATTGAGTCTCTACTCTCAGCGGTTGTTGCAGATGGAATGATAAGTTCTAACCACCGCTCCAATACAGAACTCATCGCTCAAGGTATTGCAAATATTGTCACTCCATTTTTTGGAGGAATTCCTGCAACGGGTGCAATAGCCAGAACTGCCACAAATGTAAAAAATGGCGGACGCACACCTATCGCCGGAATAACCCATGCAATTACACTTCTTTTAATTATGATACTTTTTGCTGATTTGGCAAAACTCATCCCTATGGCATGTTTAGCCGGAATTTTGATTGTAGTAGCATACAACATGAGTGAATGGCGCTCTTTTATCTCTATTTTGAGAGGTTCACCCTTTGATATTGTAGTTTTGTTAGCAACATTTTTTCTCACTGTCATGGTTGATTTAACCATAGCTATTGAAGTTGGAATTGTTTTATCTTCTCTTCTTTTTATGAAGCGCATGGCAGATGTAGGTATTGCAATTCCTCAAGAAATTGATGACGATTCTATGGCAGATTATGCAAATATTCCCGATGAAATCGCAGTGTATGAGATAGGCGGACCACTCTTTTTTGCCTCTGCAAAACAGTATGCACAAACCATAAAAGATATTGGCTTTGCTAGTAAAATTTTGATTGTCCGTATGCGTCGTGTTCCGTTTATAGACTCAACTGCACTACATAATTTAGAAGAGACTATCAAAATACTCAAAAATGCAGGTGTCATCGTACTCATGTCCGGAGTTAATAAAGGAGTTTACAGAGATTTAAAAAAATATCATATTGTCTCACTTTTAGGCGAAGCAAATATCTTAAAAACATTTGCGCAAGCACTCGAACATGCAAAAAAAATAGCTGACAATTAAAAATTTCTTAATGAAGACCAATATACTCTGATTTATGTTAATCTAAAAGTTTTTGTCGTTACAATTACGCAAATTAATTTTAAAAATAGAAGGACTTCACATGCCAACAATCAATCGTTATGTAGATATAGACACGGTAGAGAGAGAGAGTAAAAAAGATTATATCGACCGTCACTCACCGTTTATTCACTGTGCAGAAAATGCAAAACACGGTGAAATGTTTGCTGTAACTGTAAAAATGGGCGCAGAATATACGCATCCGGATGATTTTGATCACTATATCGCAAACATCGCACTTTACAACGGTGATACACTTTTAGCAAGAGCTGATTTTGTACCCGGTACTTTAGGAAATGAGAAATCTCATACTGAAATTACTTTCAACATCCGACCGATGGGCAAAAAATTAAATCTAGTTGCACACGCATACTGTACAAAACACGGTATGTGGGAATCAACTCCCGTAGTCGTAACTGTAGCTGAATAGTAAAAATCTTCGTAACTAAGGGCTTTCAGCTCTTAGTTGTCTCCATTAAATACTGAAAAGGTACAGAAAAGGTACAGCTTTATTACCAAAGTAAACAACTCCAATTCTTAATCCTAATCTTTTTATATATGAGTATAATCGTAACTCTTTCTCTCTTCTTCCAAAACATAAAAATCACGAAGTGAAACCTCTTGACTGAGTAGTACGAGCGACTCCATCAAATAAAGAGCTGTCTCGTTGGTTAACATAGCTCTATGTTCTGTTAAGTGAAACGCAGACTTTGCTCGTAGCTTGCGAAGAGGTAAGTTTTAACAGAATATCGAGTTATGTCTAAAGTAAACTTAGTTCATCCGCTGTGAATGTAAGTGGGTCAGTTTAGCTTCATACTTGTTTGGAGATAAACTTAGCCGTCTCATTCACGGCTGTAGGTGAAATCAGTTTGCGTCCAAAGCTATACCGCTTGTTTGAGCGGAGCGAGATAAGCCTAATGGCGTATGAATGAATCAATAGTAGTGAAGTGAAGAATGAACGGCACCCTACGACAGAAACTCTCTACAAAGTCAACTTCTACTCACAAGTACAACAAAAAAAAATAAAGAGCCGTACCGTGTAGGCACTAGTGGAATCAGACTTCGGCTGATGGAACAACGAAGCGAGACCTTGGCTCGCGGAGTGATAGTAATTTCATCCCAGTTGCCCTATAATAGAAATAATAATATAGAAAGAGGAACGGTAAGAATAGCCACTAAGCGAGACCTTAGCATGTGGAAATTATTATATGTTTGATTTAAGAAAGACATTCCACCTCGGAAGAGGATGGAACGGGAAAATTAGGCGTCAGTGAATAGTTAATTCCCAATACCTAACCCTATTTCATAGACAATGGGACTGTTCATAATTCCGTGTCAATCGGGTAAAATAATAAATACCCAAGGAATCACACATGAAGATAGAAATAGATGTAGAGCAATTTGCTCGTGATATAAAAGCCGGTAAAAGTATTGGCGGTGCTGATGGAGCTTTAGGCTTACTTATTAAACAACTCACAGAAGCTGCACTTGCAGGTGAGATAGATTCCCACCTCGCACAAGACCTCACAAGAAACAGAAAAAATGGCTATAACTCAAAAACTATGAAGAGTGACCATGGTTCTTTTGAACTGGATGTTCCAAGAGACCGCAATGGTAATTTTGAGCCTGAAATCGTTAAGAAAAATCAAACTACTATGACAAGTGAAATTGAAAAAAAGATGTTGTCTCTCTATGCCCTTGGCAATAGCTACACTCAAATCTCTGACCATATAGAAGAGATATATGGTGTAGGCTTCTCTAAAGCTGCAATAAGCGCAGTAACTGACAAAATCATACCAATGATTCAAGAGTGGAAACTTCGTCCTCTTGAAGAGGTTTATCCCTTCCTATTTTTAGATGCCATTCACTACAAAGTCAAAGAAGAGGGTCGCTATATTTCAAAAGCATTTTATACCGTTCTTGGTGTACGAGTAGATGGTAAAAAGGAAATATTAGGGCTTTATTTGGGAGAGAATGAAGGTGCGAAGTTTTGGCTTAGTGTTATTACTGATTTACAAAACCGTGGCGTAAAAGATATTCTAATTGCTTCAGTTGATGGACTTAAGGGCTTCCCAGAAGCTATAAACTCAGTATTTCCAAATACAGAAGTTCAACTCTGCATTGTGCATCAAATACGCAATAGTCTTAAGTTCATTGGCTCCGCCAATCAAAAACAATTTGCCAAAGAACTCAAGGCTGTGTATCAATCTTTTACGAAAGAAGAAGCGGAGATGGAACTGGACAAATTAGAAGAAAAATGGGGTAAAAAGTATCCTATTGTTTTTACTTCTTGGAGAAATAAATGGGATAATTTATCTGTGTATTTTAAATATCAAGAGGATATTAGACGCGTAATATACACAACAAATATCATTGAATCTGTGCATCGCCAGTTTAGAACACTGACTAAGACTAAAGGAGCTTTTCCTAATGATGACAGCTTACTAAAATTACTTTTTATGGGTATCCAAAATGCTCAAAAAAAGTGGACTATGCCGATACGAAACTGGAGCTTAACAGTCTCCCAACTCTCAATTCATTTCGATGGACGACTCGATAAAGCTTTGAATTTATGATACAATTTTAGGAATTATCCGATGCTGACACGAAATAGTGAACACTCCCTAGACAATTCTTGACCACATGTTATATTAGTATCGAGTCTTGGGTTAAATCCATTTAAGTAAAACGCATTTTCTAAAAATGCTGAGCCATATATTGGTGCAACGGTACAGTTGATAATGCTATCATCTGTAGCAGTAATTTTCACTACATCACTTTCTACTTGCAACACTACTATCCCGTTATGCTTCGTTGCATATGTATTTGTATCATTAGACATGAGCTTTCTATTGTCTGTTATACCATTCACTGTTACTACCATATTTAAAGCAGCACCCAAATAAGCTGATTCCCTATGAAGTATTACAGACGAACTCATTTTACCATTAAGTATTTCTTTATCCACTGGTTTAGGTTGCGCACCACATCCACTAAAACCTAAACTTAGAGTAATCGCTAACCCTAGTCCTATATACTTTATATTTCTCAAATCTCATCCTTTTTTTGTTATTGAATCCAGTCTATGGTCGTACTAAAATTTTATATCTGCCTATGAAATTTTAGTGGTAGTTATGGCATTCTAATTAAATAAGCATTCCAGTCTAGTTTATTTTCTTATTTTAGATAAGAAAATCTTTGGAAGTAAAGGCCAAAAACCAGCAATAAGTTTATCCTAATCCATTTACCACTTTCTAACACAAAGAGCTTTTTTCAATTCATCTGGAAACCCATACGATAGAGCAGCATTGAACCCCGTTGTATTTTCCCAAAGTACATAAATCATAGGAATATATGCCGCTGCTGTGTCCTCAGCCCATACGTTTACAAATGTATGTCTCGTTAAAGTTGAAAAAGCCTCTGTTTTATAATCTTGAAAATAATTTTCAAAATATTTCATTTCATTTTCAGACAAGATGGCTGCTTTAAAAATAACTAATAGCTCATTTTGAGTTGCAAGTTTGAAATCTGAATATCCTCCACTACTTAAGTTTTCACAATACGAAACTGCTTCAGCGTGTGTGTATGTTTTTACTGATTCTGAAAATTTTGTGTTGGCTACTAATAACCCTTCTTCAATCACTTCTGTCATTTCCCAGCTTGTTGCATTTGATGCAAGAACAGAACCGTTATCACCAATTTTTCTAAAATATTTAGAATCAGTTGCATTGGTTGTTAATGCACTATTTGTTGTTGCACCTACTGATGTTGTATCCACGGTTGGTGTAGCACTTCCACTATCACCACACCCACTAAAACCTAAACTAAGTGAAGTAATTAACCCCAGTCCAATATACTTTATTCTTCTCACATGTAACCCTTTTAATTATAATATCTCTATAGGAATAATTTCTATAGATGATTGATGAAAAATCATACTCTAACTAAACTTATAGAAAAACCATCTATAGGAATAATTGTGTTAAATTTACCAGATATTGTTACAAAAGATGAAAGTGAAGAATTTTTCAAGGTTGTATCATGCAATGTAAAAAGAATTAGGATTGAGAGAAAAATAAGTCAATTGGAAGTTGCTTTGTCGATAGGACAAAAGTCATCTGGCTTTTATGCAAATACAGAAAATTATTCTCATGGAAAACATTTCAATCTACTCCATCTTTTTAAGCTGTCTAAATTATTTGATGTACCTATTGCTAAATTTTTTGAACCAATAAAATCAGATTAGCATTATGGAAAGAGTTTCACTCCTATTAGAGACCTCATGAGCGTCACAATAAGCCATGGTAGAGGCACGAACATCGCTTTGATTATAAAGAGTATGTTTGCTCTCTTAAACGCCTTCACGAGGCGCTATGAAGCACTATTCTTATGCTTCTTTTGTTGGTCGGTATTGCGCATTATTCACGGCAAACACATACCAAAACATTTCACTAAATATACT
>JAUSKV010000365.1 GCA_030646745.1 Sulfurimonas sp.
AGTAGGTCACAGCATCGCCGAGAGGAATGTGAGCAATATTATAAAAATAAGCCAATAGTGCAACAAAGCCCATAAATCCTCTAAAAAAGAGTAAAAACGGCTTTCCTCCGACATTTTTGAGTGGAGACTTCCAAATGGCAAAACCAATGATAACCACCCCAAAAACATTTCTGAAAAAAACCACTTCCAAAGAGCTCATGTGCTCACTCGAGAGCTTTGCAAAAGCACCCATAAGAGCAAATAAAAAGGAGGAGACGAGCATATATCTTACGCCGAGATTTAATTGGTTTATCTGTTTCATGGATGCAATTATACCCATTCATTTTAGTGTTGTATAATCTCAAAAAATTTACAAGGAATGACATGGGAAATATAATTTTATTCGCTATTTTGGGAGCAGTTTTTTACTGGATATTTAAAAGTTATGCGACTTACACGAGCGAATATTCTAAAGAGGCTTTCAAAAATATGGTCATTACAAAAGAGTCTCTGGGCAAAAGCGAGCTTGGTCTTTTTGTGGCTCTTGTTGCAAAAGTGGCAAAAGCCGACGGCAAAGTGGATGCACTTGAGGCTGAACTCATCGGCATCATGTTTGATGACATCTCTGCTGTTTTTCCGGAGCCGGAGAAAACCAAAAATATTTTAAAAGATATTTTCAGTGAGCAAAAAGAGAGATACGACAATCTTCAAGAGGTGGCACAAACTTTAGGGCAAGCAATACGAAGAGACAAAGCAAAACAGCAGCAATTTATGGGATTCTTAATCCAACTCGCTTTTGTTGACGGTGAAGTGAGTAAGAGTGAAGATGAAGTTTTGCAAACTATTGCAGAAGCTTTTAATTTTGATGCAAAAGCCTACCATGCGATTTTTGAGCAGTTTGAGAAGATGATTAAAAACATTCATCCAAAAGCCAATATTGCGGATGCTTATAAAGTTTTGGGTGTAAATGAGAGTGATGATTTAGACACTATTAAAAAAGCGTATAGAAACCTTGTAAAGCAGTACCATCCGGACATCATAAAATCGCAGGGCAAAAGTGATGATTATATGAAAGAGGCAACAGAGAAAACGCAAGAGATAAATCAGGCGTATGAGATGATAAAAAAGGCTAAAAAGTAGTTATGGCACATAGAAAGAACGCGATAATTTTAATCTCTTTTTTGCTACTCTCTTTCAATGCAGATGCAGATGAAAATGGATCTTTATTGTTTCACGGCAATTGCACTACCTGCCATTTTGATACAAAAACAGTCTCTGCTCCTTCAGTCATTGATATTAAACAAAAATATATAACCGCTTTTGCTAAAAAAGAGGATTTCGTGGAGTATATGTCCAAATGGGTTCACAAGCCAAAAGAGGAAACATCGATAATGCTAGAAGCCGTAAACAAGCATGGACTCATGCCGGAACTCGGCTTTGATCTCGATGCGCTGCGAGCTATCTCAGCCTATATATATGAGACCGATTTTTCTAAAAAGAATTGAAGAGATAGAGATTAAATCTCGGTGTTAAGCTTAAAATCTCTTTCCAAAATGGTTGAGAGAGGGGAAGAAATTATGCCTATCTCTCATAATGATATTTACAAGATGCGACTATTATTGATGTATCTGTCACTTTGTAAACCAGTCTATGTTCATCCGTAATTCTTCGTGACCAATAGCCGCTAAACTCATGTTTTAAGGCTTCAGGTTTTCCAATCCCTACAAATGAGTTTCTTTGGATATCTTTTATGAGAGTAATTATTTTTTGATAGACTTTCTTATCAGCTACAGCCCATTCATTAAAATCAGAAAAAGCATTACCCTCAAAAACAACCTGTTTCATTGAAAGAGTTTTGCATCAGCTACAACAAGATTTTGAGAGTTTTCGATGTTAGTTATAGATGTTATGACTCTCTCTTTATTCGCTTTGGAGGCGCTCAGGTATTGTGTGTCATCGCTCTCTGAGACAAACAACTCAATTCTTTTGTTTTGAAACATCAATTTAAGTTTATCAACAAAAGAGTAATCAAGTTCGTTACTATCAAATACAAAACTTGCTTGCATTCTCGACCCTTTTTTTATTATTTTATTGATTATACTATTTTAAAATAACTTTTTCAATTTTATTTTTCTATGATATACTTCTTTCGTTGGAACAAAATGAAACCGTCTGACTGATTACCAGACACTTGAGAGATTAGGTTAGGACTTTCGGGTCTTAGCCTTTTTTTTTGCCGATTTTTTTGGTAAGGTTGGGGTGGGAGTGGACTTTTAAGTAAAGGTTTCATTTTGCTTTATACAACAATAATAGTCTTTTTACTGCTGATGGTGTTCGCACCCGCTCTGCATTAATCAAAACAGAGGAATTAATCACTCCTCTGGCTATTATTTCTTAGGAAACAACCTTTTTCGCTCTCTATTGAGCTTGATTAAGTTTAATTAATGTTTCATGTATCAATTCAAGTTTTTTACTATGTTCTTGTAAAATCTCTTGATTTTTCGACAAATCTTCACTAATCATATTTTTACTTATAGTTTTAACATCCTCATTTAACTTTTCAATACTGGCAATATTTTTTGCTATATTACTTGTATTTTCTGTTACAGTATTTTTAAACGCCTCATTTTGATTACTTATTATAAATATATAAACACTAATACCAATACCTACTATTGAAATAACAATACCTTTAGTTTCCATCTATGCTCCTTTTTTTAACTATTTTCGATTTTTTTCCACTCTTCAATAAACCAGTTTATAATCTCTTTTCTGGATTTTTTGTTCTCATCAAGAGAAGTTTGGATTTTTAAAATTTCTGAAGCACTTTGCCCTCCTTTTTGCTTAATTTCTTCTAGTCCTTTGATAATAGAATAAATTTCCTGTGCTAAAGAGTCATCTTTTTTCTTGAGATTTTCGTACTCTTTAGTACTTTGTTTATTGTCAATTCTGAGTTCTATTAATTTTTGTGACACTTCTCGCAGTTCTGATGTTTTATTTTTCATTTCAACAATCAAATTATCAGTTCGAGATGTTTCGCTGTTATTTTTAAGTTGCATAACATCTAAATCACCTTTAGTCGCACATGAAGCAAACAATAACGCAACAACCAACATTTGAACCGATAAAATTATCTTTCTTTTCATTCACTACTCCTTTTTTAAGCCACCCAAAAAGCAGCCATTTATATTTTCTCAACCTAAAACCAAAATCCAAACTACTGTCCTGCTCTGACACAACGAACATAATCGTTATCGTCCTTACCGTTGCCGTCCACATAGCCACCGTCGAAATAGACAACCCACGCACCGTCCTTAAGGCCCTCATAAGTAGTAGAACTCCAATAAACGTCTGAGCTAGTTTGGGTAAAAACACTGGCTATGGCTGGATTTACTCTGCTTCTGTCTATAATAGTTTTTAACTCATTGATGTTTGGTAGTCGCCAATCACTCTGCCCTCCTAGTGTGAGATTCTCACATGTATCTATCGCACTTTGCCATGCCATGGTGCTACCAACCGCATCATCTTGCCACTGCAGTCCTGTTGTGCTGTCACTTACGATGCTTGTATTTACATCTCGTACAAAATCAGCCATCAAACCAACACTCAGACCTATCATAACTAAAAGGATTTTTCTCATTTATCACTCCTACTTTTTGCATTAAATTGTAGCTATTTGCGTGCTTTATGTGCCCTACAAATGAAGCTTGAACAGACAAAAACTCTTTTATCTCTTCAAGGCTCATTTTGCCTTTTTGGTTTTCATAACTCTCTAAATATTTTGCTTTTTTGTATTTGTAGTTTTTGACCACTCTGTTTCTTGTGAGAACATAGTTTTCTCGGATGACATAGCCTAAAAAATCAAGCCCCATGGCGTGTTTGTTCAGTTTAGAATCTTCTCTAAGCGATAAGCCTAAGTTTTGTTTGAGGTAGTGTTCTATCTCATTTTTTAGCATCAAAAGCCTCTCTTTAGAACTGTCAAAGAGTACAAAATCATCTACATAACGAATGTAATGCTTCACTTTTAAAACTCTTTTGACATAGTTGTCAAAATCACTCATATAAACATTTGCAAAAAACTGGCTTGTTAAGTTCCCTATGGGCAATCCTTTATGTTTGGGAATTTTGAAGAGTGTTTTATGAGGTGGCAGTAGTTCTAGTTTGGCTTTATCGCCTTTAAAGATATAGTTTTTTGTTGGGTCGTGGTAGATGATTTTGTTTGCTAGATAAAGAATTTCTTTTGTATGCATTCCAAAGCTGGAGCTTGGGAACGAGGGTTGAGATGTTCTCTCGTTCCCAATGTCCTCATTGGGA
>JAUSKV010000366.1 GCA_030646745.1 Sulfurimonas sp.
AACCAAACTTTGGCGGTTCACTTAAATCTTTATCGGCAAATGTGAGTACATCTTCTACTCTGTCCACAATAAAGCCGATATTCATACCGCTCACTTCATTAATAATAATTGCAGTATTCATATCATGCTCTTTTTTTTCAAGACCAAATTTCCCCCGAATATCTACTATCGGAATAATAGAACCCCGAAGATTAACAACACCCTCAACAAAAGAGGGAGTTCTTGGCACATGCGTAATCTTCATCATCGCAATGATTTCATTTATATGCGATATCTCTATCCCATACTGTTCATTTTCGACAAAGAAACTCAAATAACGGTGTCTATGACCGGCTTTTTCACTCTCTAAATCTTTTGTTCTCATTAGATCCCCAATACCATTTTTACAGCCTTTGTCAGCTTTTCGTCACTAAACGGTTTAACCATCCATCCTGTAACGCCTATCTCCTTGCCTCGCTCTTTCATAGCAGGAGAACTCTCTGTTGTCAGAATCAGAATAGGTTTGTTTTTAAAGCGCTCATCCGCTTTTAATGTTGCTGCCAAATCTAATCCATTCATCTGCGGCATATTAATATCACTTATAAGCATGTCAAAATTTTCACTCCCTACTATTAATAAATCAAGCAACTCCGCGGGATTTTGATATGTAACTAAAGTAACACTCCCGCTACTCTCCATCTCTTCTAAAGCCATTTGAGCCGTAGCCAGAATAGTTTTTGAATCATCTACCAAAATAACTCTTTTTGCCAAGACAAATCCTTTTATATAATGTAACCCTCTATTCCAAGCCACTTGCATGCTTTTATAAACGGTCCGGAAATTTAAATTTTTGAAACAAAAATTTAATAAAAAGCAATAATAAAAAATAAATTATATTCAAAAATATGAATATACTACAGGAAAATTATATCTGATTTTTTCAAAAAACTATTCAAAATTATTATAATTAGGAAATGATTTAAAACGATGATGCATTGAAAATCAATATGCGATATAAGTTCTTAAAGATAATTTATGTTATCCTCTCATGCATTAGAGTCGGAATAAAATGAGGAGAGGGTAATGGTTGATATTAAGAAACTAAAAGAGCTGTCCAAAAACTTCACTGTCTTATATGTTGAAGATGATAGTGCTATAAGAAATTTCACTACTGCTTATCTTGGAAAAATATTTTTGAAAGTCACAACAGCTGTTGATGGAGTGGACGGCTTAGAAAAATACAAAGCGGAAAAATTTGAGATAGTTATAACCGATTTGTCTATGCCTAAAATGAACGGCTTAGATATGATAGCAAAGATAAAAGAGATAGATGAGAATCAGGCGATATTGATTACAACCGCACATGCCGATTCAGGCAACATGCTTAAAGCTATAAGGTTAGGGGTGGACGGCTACATTATAAAACCTTTCGAATATGAACAGTTAAATATTGAACTTTATAAGATAGTAGAAAGATTAAATATTTTTGCTCAAAATGAGCAGTACAAAAAAAATCTAAAACAGATGGTTGAGAAAAAAACATTAGAAATAACCCAAATGATGCTTTTCAAAAACGACAATTATGAAAAAACACTTCTCTCAATGGTAGAGATGATAGAAGATAGAGACACATACACGGCGGGACACAGTAAAAGAGTTGCGCACTATTGCAAAATAATAGCCGAGCAGATGGGGTACAGCGAGGAGGAGTGCACAAAACTCTACCAAGCAGGAATCTTGCATGATGTAGGAAAGATTGCTACTCCGGATGCGGTTCTTTTAAATCCAAAAAGTTTAAATGAGATAGAATATACGCTGATTAAGGAGCATGTCGAAGTCGGCTTTAAACTTCTTGATCATATACCTATGTTTGAGTCTTTGGCAGATATTGTACACTCACACCATGAGAGGTATGACGGAAGAGGGTATCCTAGGGGTTTGAGCGGTGATGAAATACATCCGCTTGCAAGAGTGATGATAGTGGCGGACGCCTTTGATGCCATGACAACGAACAGAATTTATAAAACAAGAAAAAGTGTTGAAGAGGCTTTGGATGAGTTGGTGAGATTTAAGTTGCATCAGTTTCATCCGGAAGTAGTAGATGGCGCACTGATAGCTCTTCGTGATATAAAAATTGATGAAACTATAAGTCAAATTCCGCGAACAAAGCTAGAACAGGAAAGGTTCGCATATTTTTATAAAGATAGACTTGCCGATACCTATAATCAAAACTATTTAGAGATAATTTTGAAAAAAAATAGCTATGAAAAAGAGTTCACGCATATAGATGTCTTTTTATTGAATAATTTCTCAAAATATAACAAAGAGGTCGGTTGGAATACGGGTGATGAATTTTTGCATTCCCTCGGTGCATTTTTAAGTGATTATTTTAAAGAGTCCCTTGTGTTCAGAGTTTTTGGAGATGATTTCGCTGTTCTAAGCAAAGAAAAAATGGATTTAAGAGATTTAAAAATGAAGCTTGACAGCATGATGGCAGAGAGTTGCCTTGGGTATGTGATAAAAAGTATTGAGATAGAAACAAACAATATTCACTCCGTTTTTCAACTTGAGGAACTTATTAATTGAGAAGTCTAATCCTTACTAAAATAGACAATATCCACATGCCGGAGCTTGCAATTTATCATAGTCTAAGAGAGAGTGCCTTTCGGGAGGATAACAGTTTTGTAGCTGACAGCCCAAAGGTGGCAAATATACTTTTAAAAACCTCTATGGAGATTAAAAGCATCTTGGCGACCAGAGAGTATTATGAGGAGTTTGAAGAGTTGCTTGTACAAAAGAGCATTCCTAAACTCTTCATAACCGACAAAAATGAGATGCAAAAAATTGTCGGGCATAAAATACACCACAATGTTATGATGCATGGAATCCGCCCGCCCAACTCTTCTTTGGATGCGTTGGGAGACAATATAATCATGGTGGACAACATCTCTTCAAGCGAAAATATCGGCTCGCTTGCAAGAAGTGCCGCAGCGCTTGGAGTCAACTCGTTTGTTGTGCCAAGAGAGGCTCCTCACCCATACAACAGGCGTGCACTCAGGGTTTCGATGGGGTATGTGAGCATGTTGAATGTTCATGTCTATGAAGATATTTTTTTTACATGTCAGGCTCTAAAAAACAGAGGATATAAAATATTTGCCGCCGAGGTAACGCAAAACTCAACACCGCTATGGCAGGTGGAAGTTCCAAAAAAGTGGGTACTTCTTATGGGAAATGAGGGAAAAGGGCTGAGCAGGGAGATTTTAGAGATCTGCGATGAGGTTGTAACCATTGAGATGCAAGAGGGCGTAAAAAGCTTCAATGTAGGCGTAGCTGCATCGATTATGATGTATCAGTTTAAAAATAGATAAGGTAAACAAGATGGCTGGAACAAAACGAATAAATATAAAACATGGAATGAGTGTGGCAATTGTCCTTAAACAGGATCAGCAGAGCGGAAGGCTAACAGACGGAATAGTTCGTGATATTTTGACTTCATCTCCAACGCATCATCATGGCATAAAAGTTCGCTTAATGAGCGGTGAAGTAGGACGGGTCAAAGAGATTTACTGAGATGGATTGCTGAGTAGTTTATTACGCAGAGATTCGAGAGTTTTTATGAATTCCATGAATTCAACAGGTTTATTCATATAAGCATCACATACTGTGGTTGTCATATCTATGTTGCTGTCTGATGCACTCATTACAATTGAAACAGTATTTTCATTTAGCTCACGAATCTTGCTCAACATCTCCCGACCATTCATTTTTGGCATTTTCAAATCAGCTATAACGAGCCTATACTCTTTTTCTTTAAAAAGTTTCAACCCCTCTTCCCCGTTTATAGCACTATCTACACAGCTGAATATTTTTTTTAAGAATTTTAGTGTTTCATCGCGTATCTTCTCTTCATCCTCAACATATAAAACACAAATAGGGCTTAAATCCTCACGAAGTTGTTTAAAGTTACTCATCATTTTTTCCTTTTTTTGGAAGAGATATAATAAAACAGACTCCGCCCTCTTCAATATTTTCTGCATGAAGAGTGCCAAGCAGATGCTTTTCTACGATTATTTTACTCATATAAAGTCCCAATCCTGTACCTGTTTTTTCATCTTTTGTAGAAAAATAAGGTTCATATATTTTAGCAATTATTGCTTTATCAATTCCTTTACCGTTATCACAAATTGAGATAGAGACATTCTCCGCATCTTCGCTAGTTGCGACAGAAATAATCGGATTACTAATATTTGCACCAAGAAGAGCCTCTTTGGCATTTTTTATTATATTAATAAAAACCTGCAGGAGCTCTCTTGAATAAATAGAGACAGGCGTATGAGAGTTATATCTCTTTTCTACAGTAATATCATGGCTCTCAAGGCTCTTCTCAATTATAGTAAATGTCTCTTCGAGAACATCGTTTACTAATACTGTCTCTCTCTGTTTGTTAGGTCTGAAAAAGTTTTTAAAATCATCAATTGTTTTAGAGAGGTGCATGGACTGATCTAATATGAGCAGTGCGCCCTCTTTTACGCTCTTTGGCTCTAGTTCCTCCAATTCAATATCTACAAGCATATTATTCGCACCCATGGCAATTGCCGCAATGGGCTGGCGCCACTGGTGGGCAATCATGCTAATCATCTCACCCATCGCTGCATGGCGTGATTGTGCAAGCATCATCTCCTCTTTTTCCTGAACATTTTGTATCATGTTGTTAAAACCTTGTGCTAGCTCACCTATCTCATCATAGTGAATAACTTCAGCTTTTTGCGTAAAATCACCTTTAGCAATCGCTTTTACACTCTTAGAAATTGAATTAATGGGGTTGAGGATAAAATAATCTAAAATGAGATAGAGGGCTAGAATGAGAAATATTAATAGTATTATGCTACTTCCAAAATAGAATATTCTCTGATTAAACAGATACTCTTCAAGATGTTTTTTGGTGACATAGATTGTTATATCACCTATAATCTCATCATCATGCATGATAGTTACGGAGCGCTTTATATCCTCTCCTTCTACATGATGTATATCAAGCTCCTTTTTTATATCAATATCGCCTTTCCCGATTACATGGATTGAACTAAAGCGTTTAAATTCCATCTCCGTATAAATGATATTTTTTATCCATTTTTCGTCAAGCTCCCATAAAGGTATCTCTAAATTTTGCTGTAATCGCTTTATTGCACTATCTGCAAAAAGTTCCAACCTCTCTTCCTCATACTCTTTTTGTACATAGTATCCGTATGTAAAAAAGAGGCTGAATATGGTCGTAATACCTAGAATTAGAAGAAGAGTGACTTTTATTTTGATATTTTTTGTGATTATGCTTCGCATAAGTAGTTACTCCTCATCCATTTTGTAGAGCTGTTCAAACCGCTCCAACTCTTTAAACCAGCCATCAGGAAGGGTTTCTTTAATATAGTACCTACTCAGAATCTTTTCATAGGTACCGTTTTCAATAATCTTTTTCAGTCCTTGGCGGTACTTTTTGGCAATATTCTTTGCATCAGGATACTCATCCGCAAGCATTATTGCAATAGGATTTGAAGAAGTATTTATGTTCACTTGAATAAATTTAGCTATCTCTTGCGGATAGAGTTGTTTGAGGGTCTGCTGGGCTACTAAATCTATCACTATAATCATGTCAAGGCGTCCCAGTTTGAGTTTTTTAAAAAGTGATTCATGCGAATAGCTCTCTTCAAATTGAACTCCCTCTTTTTGAAAGTAGGAATTATCAATCAGAGTCCCTTTGAGAATGCCTATTTTTTTCCCTTTTAAGTCAGCCAGTGATTTGAAATAAAATTTTTCTTTATGGTCTGAATCATAGTAATAGAGAGAGATATGATAGAGGGCGATAGGAATAATTGCTGCAAAATCTTGATTCGCCATAAAAAAGGCTGGATTTCCAAGGTCATTATTTGTCTCATCTTCTATATTTCTTGAAAGCGGTTTAAACACTATTTCACTATTTAAACCGCTTACTTTTGAGAGAGCATAAATAATTTCCCCAGCTATGCCGTCGTTAGGTAGTGTTTTTGACCAATAGGGCGGAGCTTCGTTTGCGTCAAGCACTACTGTATTTACTCTTTTCTCTTGTGAGTAGAGTGAAGATTGCAGGATTAACAGCAGCATAAATAGAAAATTTCGAAGCATTTGCAACCATTTATTTCAAGAATTTTTGTATAGATTGTGCCTGCATGTTCACGGTATCAGGATTTTTTATATATTTGCCCAATATTTTAGCATATTCTCCATTCTTCACAATAGTTCTCAAACCATTTTTAAAGCTCTCTGCACTTACCTTTCCATCAGGGTTATTGAGATTAAAATAGATTGAAATGTCAGCCGTTACACTTTTTGTCTGCATGGTTGCAAAATCACCCTGATGTTCTGCAAATTTATTTTGTAAAAACCATTGCGCACTCTCTGTCGGTACGCTTATGAAATCAACCGTGCCACTTTGGAGTTTTTTGAAAAGTGAAAGAGTCCGTCCTTTTACAACGGCTACCGCAGCCTCTTGATATTTACCGGTCTCCTCACCCTCCGAAGCTCCATATGTAAGCCCTTTGAAAATTGATAGCTCTCCTTTGTATTCAAGCCCTTGCGGATGTTTTGGTTTATAGTAGAGATAACTCTCTTGCACCGCGTAAAGCGGTATAGCTACAACTGACTTTTCATCTTCCGCACTCAGCCCCATGTAGCGCCCTATGATTACCATCGCCTTTTCTTGGGTAAGATAGTATTTAATCATACTATGTAGAGGCAATATAGTAATTACGGCATCTATTTTTGCCTCTTTAAAAGCGGCAACTGCAACCTCATTTAACATACCCCCATTGTCAACCTCAGTAGAGATAAATGGGGGAGCATCAAGAGCAAAGACCTCTTTTTTATCCGGAGAGATAGTACTTTTACTGATACGCGGTCCTGTAGCCATAAGCTGCATGCTAAAAAATAGTAGCATTAATAGTATAAGTTTCATTTTTACTCCTTAATCTGCAATAGCTGAATTTGATAGGACAAGTATTTTATCCCATAGCTCAAAATGTACACCGAATGGTGATGTCTGACTCATAAAGATAGTGATTTTATCCTCTTTTGGGTCAATACTAAAACGGGTTGAGTAGATTCCCGCCCACTCATACACACCTTCGCTTCCGCTGTCAACATCATGCATTCTGTCTTGTTGAATGGCAAAACCTAGTCCGAATTTCCAACCGTGACTATGTAAAAATGTGGCAACAAAATCACCGATATGGTTTGTAGCAGTCATAAGCTCCACTGTTTTTCTGCTCAAAAGGCGTACACCGTCTAGCTCCCCTTTGTTAAGGAGCATCTGCGCAAATCGGTAGTAATCATACACCGTAGAGAGTACACTGCCACCGCCAGCAAGATATTTTCCAGAAGTTGCATAGGCATCGGTCGGACAGAGTGCCAAGTTGTTATCTATAAGCGGTTCATTCCCGACTCTTTTGAGCGAGCCTTTCCAGTCGCTTAGCCAAACAGCAGAGATTCGCTCCTGCTTCTCTTGAGGGACATAGAAGTAACTGTCTTTCATTTTTAAAGGTTTAAAGATGCGTTCATCCATAAACTTATCAAACTTCATACCGGAAACCACTTCAACTAAGTAGCCCAAAATATCACTGTTAAGTCCATAATCCCACACTTCGCCTGGGTTTTCATAGAGAGGGAGTCGTGCGAGACGCTTCACCATGTCCCCTATCTCTTCATCCGGACGGCAAAAACCGTCGGTTATATCTGCTTCTTTATAAAGGTCAACAAGCATCAGGCGCTTTTTGTCAGGATAGTAGTTGGCGGGGAAGAGATAGAGAATACCCGATGAATGGCTGAGCAAATCACGAACCGTAACTTCGCGCTTGGCATCCACAAGTTTATACTTAAACTCTGAGCCTTCCGGTTCTGGCACTATAACTTTCGGATTTTTAAATTCAGGAATATATTTTGACACAGGGTCTGAGAGGAGAAGTTTTCCCTCTTCATAAAGCATCATAATCGCGACGCTAGCAAGGGGCTTTGTCATAGAGACTACACGAAAGATAGTATCTTTTTGCATGGGTTTGCCAACGTCCGCACGGCCCGCCGCACTAAAATACTCAATCTCCCCTTTGCGTGCAACCAAAACGACTGCACCCGCTATCTTTTTATCTTCTATATGTTTGTCAATAAGTGTATCAATCCGTTTTAGACGCTCGTGAGACAACCCAACCTTTTCCGGGTTATACTCAGCACTCACCACAGACGGCATTAGAACGGCAAAAATTGCAATAAACATAACATGTAATATCATCGTAGAACTCCTCTAGCTGTTTGAACAAATTGTATCATATTTTTATATGTTGCTATACAAAATAAAAATCTTATACCGTTTAAGATGCTATAATTTCGTAAAAACTGACCTTACGCACTTTTGTATAATTGTGCGTTTCATACCTTGTAAATCTCGAAAAACTCGTTTTTCGTAGCTTTAGGGGGTTGCAAGGGACATTCTGTCCCTGCCGCTCAATGGGCTTTGCTCATTGAGCGCGTAACATCAAAAGAATGAACATGAACACTAAAAATTTCTCAACTCTCCCGCTTCCGCATGCTATGGTACAAAACTTAAACGAAATAGGTTATACGGAAATGACACCGATTCAAGCGGAGGCACTTCCATTTATTTTAGACGGCAGAGATGTAATCGCTCAGGCAAAAACAGGAAGCGGTAAAACAGCCGCTTTTGGCATTGGTCTGCTCAGTAAATTAGATGTAAAAAAGTTTAGAGTGCAGGCTCTTGTTCTCTGTCCTACCCGTGAACTCGCCGACCAAGTAGCAAAAGAGCTTCGCACACTTGCACGGTTTGCGCACAACATCAAGATTCTGACCCTATGCGGGGGAGCTGCTTTTGGACCGCAACTCGGCTCACTTCGCCATGGTGCGCACATCATAGTCGGAACTCCGGGGCGAATTTTGAAGCATCTCAACAAAGAGACCCTGAGTCTAGAAAACCTAGAAACACTTGTTCTCGATGAAGCTGACAGAATGCTTGACATGGGGTTTATTGAAGAGATTGATAAAGTTTTAGAGTATGCCCCAAAAGAGAAACAGACGCTTCTCTTTTCCGCAACCTACACGGATGAGATAATCGGAATAAGTAACAAACTCCAAAAAGATGCCGTGAGTGTAAAAACTGTTTCTACCGAGGTGGCGAACAAGATAAGTGAACGATTTTATGAAGCACAAAACAGCAATAAATTAGAGACACTCATCAAGATTTTCAGCACCTACAAACCTGAGAATGTTATAGTTTTTACTAACACCAAGCTCGATGCAAAAGAGATTGCGGAAAATCTGCAAAAAAACAAAATCGACGCACTCGCAATTCACGGCGATTTAGAGCAGTACGAGAGAAACGATGTGTTAGTGCAGTTTGCTAACAAAAGCTGCCCCGTGTTAGTTGCAACAGATGTAGCGGCAAGGGGGCTTGACATAAAAGAGCTCTCCATGGTTGTAAATTTTGACATTCCACATGGAACAGAAACCTACACCCACCGCATAGGAAGAACAGGAAGAGCAGGGCAAGAGGGGATTGCAATCACTCTTTACAGTGAATATGAGGTGCAAAATGCTCTCGAATACAAAAATGAAAATCGCATTTTTGAAGAGTCGGAGAGTTTAAAAAAAGAGAGCGGTTTTGAGATGAAACCGCAGTTTATTACTCTTGTAATCGAAGGCGGAAAAAAAGATAAAGTGCGTGCAGGAGACCTGCTCGGCGCACTTACGGGCGATGCGGGATTATCTGGTGAGAGCATAGGAAAAATTGATATTTACGAAAAACAAAGTTATGTCGCAATCGCATCCAAGTTTATAGAGCAGGCGCATAAAAAACTCCAACATGGGAAGATTAAAGGAAAGAAATTTTCTGTATGGGTTCTTTGAAAGAATACATTAGTTACCATTTTTTCATTATTTTAAAGATATATAGATGCTATATTTTACCCATTTAAGTTATTTTATTTTTTAACTAGTATAAAATGGGGTTTAATTATAAATAAGTTGGCTATCAATGAATCAAAAATATTCTATTTTTAAAAATGTTTTAGAAGTTACAGAAGAGGGATTGTGGATAATCGACAATAACAGAAAAACAACCTATGTAAATAGTGCTCTTTGTAAAATGTTGGATTATTCATTTGATGAGTTTATAGGTAAAACTCCTTCAGACTTTGTTGATGATAAAAATAAAGCAATTTTTCAAGAACAACTTTCCAAAATAAATATCACAAATCATAAAACATACAGTGTCGAACTTCAAGCTAAAGATGGAAAGAATATCCCTACAATATTTGTAGCTACAACTGTCTATGACCAAAACAATCAACTCTCTTACTCGTTTGCAATGGTAACGGATATGCGAGAAATAAATGCTATAAAAGAGGCTTTATATGAAGCGAATGAAAAACTTAAAATTTCTGAAAATCTGATTAGAACTATCCTTGACACGCAAGAAAATCTTGTTGTCGTTACGGATGGCAAAAAAATAATCCATGGAAATAGTGCATTTTTAAACTTTTTCAATCTCGCTTCTCTTGAAGAGTTAGTTCAAACCGAGTGTTTGTGCATTTGGTTTGCGTTAAAACCATCTTTATACAAGAAAGATTATAAATGTAATAATTGGCTAAAAGAGATAGAAGAGAGTGGATGGCGAGTGGATGGTATAGGAAAAGATGGCAAAATGCACAATTTTATCGTTGTTTCTAATCCCTACCCAAATCAAGATGGAATGTATGTCGTAACTTTTAATGATATTACGAAACTACAAGCAGAGAAAGAGTTTTTTGTGCATCTGGCTTCTACCGATACGCTAACATCTTTACATAATAGAGCAAAACTCAATGAAATGCTCGATTTTATGGTCAAAAAATCTAGCCGTTATACGGATATACCATTTTGTGCAATCATGTATGATGTGGATTATTTTAAAAAAGTAAATGACATACATGGTCACCTGACAGGTGATTTTGTTTTAAAGGAACTATCACTGCTTATATCAAAAAACATACGAACAAGCGATTTTATTGCGAGATATGGCGGTGAAGAATTTATAATACTTTTATCAAATACAAATTTGGAATATGCCATAGAAGTTACTGAAAAACTTCGTAGTTTAGTTGAAAAGACCACTTTTAAAAATCTTAAAATCACATGCAGTTTCGGTATATATCAATTTGCACAAGGGGATAGTGTATCTAGCATCATAGATAATGTTGATAAACTGCTCTATAAAGCAAAGCAAAATGGAAGAAATCGGATAGAGTATTAAAAAATTTGTATAGTAAAGAATTAAAATACCTAAGCCACTACCACGAACAAACGAAAGCACAGGTTTTAAAGCTTATTAATGAAGATAAGCTGAAATCACATCTTCTAAATAAATACAAAGTTCCACACTCCATGAAAAATGACAAAGCTCTTTTCTCTTATGTGAGTGAGCTAAAAAATGAGCATTTAAAAAAGTCACAACCACTTAGTAAAGTTGTCTATGATGGGAAAATCAATGTTATTCACAATGCCCTTGGCACACATCATTTTATCTCTCGGGTTCAAGGCTCCAAGTTAAAAGCCAAAAATGAGATTAAAATCTCTTCTATGTTTAAGAGTGTTCCGGAGGAGTTTTTGAAGATGATTGTCGTGCATGAGCTAGCCCATTTTAAAGAGAAAGAGCACAACAAAGCGTTTTACAAACTTTGTGAATTCATGCAACCAGCCTACCATCAAGTGGAATTTGATTTACGACTGTATCTTACGCAGATGGATTTAGAGGGGAAAATTGAGGAGTGGGCTTAATTTATTCAATAAAAAAAGAGATAGTGCTATACTTATTAAAATTAAAGTTTATATTTGTGGGATAAAATAGGGGTTGTAATTTGAGAGAAACAATGAAAAGTGAATTTTTCAGGACTTCAACTGTTCCTTTTATATTTATATTTACTATTGTAGCAGCACGCTACTTTGGTGGGCATCTCCTTTTTCATAGCTTGGCTGAAATTTTCTCTGTTTTGGTCGGATTTATGATTTTTATAGTCTCCTATTACACCTACCAATTTACAAAAAATAATTTTTTGCTCTATCTGGGAATCGGCTATTTTTGGATTGCGATTCTTGATCTTTTTCATATGCTCACATTTAAGGGCATGATGATTTACTCAATAGAAAGTTCAAACATTACATTGATATTTTGGGTACTCTCCCGCTTTTTAGAAGCTTTGTTATTGATAAGCGCCCCTTTTGTATCTTTTACATATATTCCAAAAATCAAAATTTTCATTTTATTCGGTTTTGTCTCCGGTGTTGTTTATTGGATTGCATTTTCAGAGTATGTTCCTAATTTATTTGTAGAGAATGAGGGCTTGACATCTTTAAAGATTGGATTTGAGTATATTATAATTGCTCTACTTTTAGTCGCAATATTCATCTATAAAAAATTAAAAGAGAGATTTGAGACAACAATCTATCATTACATTATCGCATCTATTCTATTTACAATCTGTTCGGAATTTATACTCACTTTTTATACGGATTTTTATGGTTTTAGCAGTATGTTCGGACATCTGTTTAAATTTTTATCTTATTGGATGATATTCTTATCTATGGTTCAAACATCATT
>JAUSKV010000367.1 GCA_030646745.1 Sulfurimonas sp.
ATAGGGCTGCGATAGAGCTTGGCAAGGCAGGACTAAAGACGCTTTTGGTTGAGATAACAAAAGAAAAAATAGGCGGAGTCTGCCTCAATGAGGGGTGCATTCCGACTAAAAATTATCTTGAGAGTGTAAATTTTGTTTCAAGAGCTTCCTATTTTCAAGAGTGCGGTCTCATGTTGGAGTTTCAAGGGTTCAATCTTGAAAAACTCAGAGATAAAACAACAGCACTCAAAAATGAGATTCGCACCGGCATTTTGTGGCTGCTTGAACAGTCAAAAGTAGAGTTGCTTTATGGGAGTGCCGCTTTTGTAGATGCGCATACTCTTGAGGTTTCCGGAGAGAGTATTTCGTTTAAAAAGTGCATTATTGCGACCGGCTCAAAGAGTAGAGAGTTGCCGCAATTGCCCTTTGATGGCAAACGAATTATCTCAAGCAGTGATTTATTTGAGCTTAAGCGTATGCCGAAATCTATAACAATTGTGGGAATAGGGGCGATTGGGTGCGAGGCGGCAACATTCTTCAATGCTTTTGGAGTAGAAGTAACACTTATCGGGCGAAGTACGCAACTTTTGCCTCAGGAGGATGAGGATATTTCCAAAGCACTGCTGAGAGCATTTAAAAAGCGCAATATAAAAGTGATAACCTCTGCTGTGATTTCTAAGGCAGAGATATATGAGGAGGGTGTGAAACTATTTACGGAGGCACAAGAAGAGATAGAGTGTGAATTGGTGCTGAGTGTGACGGGACGTACTCCTTATACTCAAGGGCTTCATCTTGAAAATACCGGAGTTAAACAAGATGCAGAGGGATTTATAGAAATTACTCCATCCTTTGTGAGCACAAACAACCATATCTACGCAGTCGGAGATTGCATCGCAACGCCCGCCTATGCCCACACAGCTTATGCAGAAGCTAAAATAGTCGCATACAATATTATAAATTCAGAAGATAAAAGTAACTTTAGTATCTCACCAAACGCTGTTTTTACAAATCCTGCAGTTGCAAGTTGCGGAATGAAAGAGAAGGATGCGAAAAAGAGCGAAGTTGAGGTTAAAAAAGCTTTTTTCAAGCAGAGTTCAAAGGCTAAAATTGAGGGCGATGACTCAGGATTTGCGAAATTGATTGTTGATGTCAAAAGCGGTGTCATTTTGGGTGCTTCGATTGTCGGGGTAGGCGCTACCGAGATTATTCATGAACTGTTGCTGGCAATAGAAAAAAGAGTTACACTCAAAGAGTTAAGAGAGTTGATCCATATACACCCGACACTCTCTGAGATAGTAAGTTATCTCTAATCTGAGGGCATGTGAATAGGGTCTATTCTTAGGATGCGCTCATTAAGGATTCAAGTTTTTGAAGAATTTCATCACGCATCCGTTTGAGCTTCTCGATTCCATCCGATTTATTCTCTTTTTCGGAGTGTAAAAGCTCCGTAGCGTACAGGTGCAACTCTGAATGAAGTCTATTGAGTGATTCAAAGTCGGGACTATTGCGTTGTTCCTTTGACGCATCATGAAGAAGCCAACTGCCAAGATGGCAATGTGCCGAGCCAAGTTCCGGAAGGTTAGAACTCTTGTTCTGTAAAAATTCTTCAATAGAAAAAATCCAATTGCGATGCTCAACTGAGGCATGCAGTATGGCACGATTGCTTGCATTTATCAGTGTAGTTTCTCCCCATGAAGGAAATCCATTCCAAGACTCCATCCAGTTGATTATATCTTTTGCAGGCATTGCTTTTGCAATAGCATACCCTTGCGCTATATCACATCCTAACTGCAAAAGTACCTTTCCATGCTCCTCCGACTCAACACCCTCTGCAACCACATGACAGCCAAATGCGCGGGCGAGTCCTATGGATGCCTCTACGATGGAGAGGTTATCACATGAACTCAGTAAATCTATTACAAAACTTTTATCTATTTTGAGGGTATTCATTGGAAGCTTTTTTAAATAGTGTAAAGAAGCGTAGCCTGTTCCAAAATCATCAATTGCAATACTTACTCCAAGTTCTTGGCATTCATACAGTGTTTTTGATGTAACTTCAAAGTTGTCAAATGCCGCGGTTTCCAAGAGTTCGATTTCTACCGTATTTGGTTTTATAGCAGGGTGTTTTGCAAAAAGCTCTTTTAAATATGCAGAAAAGTTCGGCTGTTGCACCTCATACGAACTCACATTAACACTGAGCGTAATATCAAGACCATCTAAATGTAAAGATTCTAATTGAGAAAAAGCATTCTCAAAAACCCATTGACCCAACTCTATCATAGAACTTGGCTCATGTTCTAGCAACGGTAGAAAACTGTCAGGGTAAAGAAGACCTTTTTGTGGATGATTCCAACGCAGAAGTGCTTCAAATCCTATAACCTTATTACTTTTCATGTCAACTTTGGGTTGATAATAAAGAACTAACTGCTCTTTATTAATGGCTTCTTGCAGGCTTAATATTTGCTGTTGTCGCTCTTTGAGCTCTTGAGTGGCTTCTAAATCAAAAATTTTATATTGGTTTTTACCCAAAAGTTTAGCATGATACATCGCTTGGTCAGCCTGACGGAGAAGCGCTTCGTTTCCTATATCGTCTCTTTGAGGGTAGAAGCTGACTCCAACGCTTGCGGAGACATGCATGTCGTTTCCATTATATAAAATATTTGAAGAGAGGTCACTTAAGAGGCGTTGGAGCATAGGAGTGATTTCATTGCTATTTTTAAGGTCAGTCGCTACTATAACAAACTCATCGCCGCCCAATCGTGAAACAATGTCGCTTCCCCGAATTATTTGAGACATTCTCTGTGCTATGACGGACAACACTTCATCCCCCGCTTCATGCCCATATCTATCATTAATCTCTTTAAAGCCATCCAAGTCGATAAAGAGTAGGGCAAGATATTGATTGTTTCGTTTCACGCTATGCATAGTATGTGTTAGTAGCTCTGAAAGAAGAAATCGGTTTGGAAGATTGGTTAAAGAGTCATGTTTGGCTGTGTAAGTAAGTTTTTCTTGAAACTCAAGCTGGTGCGATATATCAGTATTAAAACCGACAAATCGCATAGGTGTGCCATCTGCACTAAACTGAGCTTTGCCTCTCCCTAAAATTGAACGCCAAGAGCCATCTTTCGCCCGTAACCGAAAATGGTTCTCATAAGTTCCCCCGCCTTTTTTATCTAAATATTCTTGAACAGTTTTTAAGGCTTGCTCTTTATCGTCGGGGTGTAATAATTTATGCCATGTTTGAATGTTTTGAGATAACTCACCCGGTGCATAGCCTAGCATTGTCTCATAGCGTTCACTCAACATGACATCATCCGTTTGCAAGTCCCAATCCCATAAGCCGTCTTGAGCGCCTTCAATTGCCAAAGCAAAGCGGTTTCGCTCCTCTTGAAGGGATATTTCTAGCTCTTTGCTTTTCTTAGTTTCTTGAAACAATCGTCTGTTCCAATAGAGAACAATAAGTATGAGAGAAAGCATAAATAAACCATATTTTAAAACTGTTTCACGCTCAATACCGTTGTTAATCTTAAAGCTAAACCAATTGTAAGTGATTTCTTTTTTTTTGCTCTGTGGAATTGCCTCAATCGCTTTATTGAGAATTGTAACAAGTTCAGGATGCTGTTTTGTAGCCGCTATGCTGTGATGACTTACATATTGCGTTTGCCCGGAAATACGCAATGAAAGCATACCTGAAGATCTGATAGAGTGGCTGACTAAACCTGCATCCCCCAAATAAGCATCTGCACCACCGTTCAAGACAGCCTTTAGTGCTTCATGAACATTTCCGACGACTAATTGGTTTATATCCGGATAATCTTGTGCGAGCAACTCCGAAATAAAATAACCCTCTTCTACGGCAATTTTCTTGCCTTTGAGCCGCTCAATAGTGTCGAGATACCCATGTTGCCCATTATCAACAATAACAACCGGAGTAGAGATAAAAGGTTTGGTAAAATTTAAGAATTTTTCACGTTCCGGTGTTTGAACGGCATCGGAGATGATGTCAATTTCACCGAGTTTCGCCATTTCCAGAATTTGAGCCCAGGATTTATCTTTTACAATCTCAATTTTTACACCAAGATACTCCCCAACAAGAGCTATGTAATCTGCAGTTAATCCAACATAATTACCGTGTGAATCAATCCACTCATAAGGCTGAAAATCCCTGTCAATTCCCATGATTAAAACAGGGTGGGACAGTAGCCATGCTCTTTCTTGTTCCGTAAGTGTTTGAGTAAAATCCTGATTTTTTATTATGGAATCAGCGCAGACAGAGGGTATATTTAAAAAAAATATTAAAAGTATTTGCAATATTATCTGGACTGAAAAAGTTTTTTTCATAAATTTTTAAATTAAACCTTATTATTAAATAGAGCAGTATCTTATAATAAAAATGTGACATATCCTACTTTTTGAGATAGGTTATCTGCAAAAGTCGCTAAAAAGTCCGTTTACTCCCATTTCAAAAAGCTCTTTTTGTCGCAGGGGGTTGTTTACGGTATAGACATTGACAAAAAAACCGGCGGCATGTAATTTTGTAACTCTCTCTTTGTCAACAAGCCCGTCATTGAGATGGTAGCCATCTGCTTTTAAGTTTTTTAAATAATTTATTAGTTCGTTTATATCAGTATGGGGATGTCTTTTTGCAACCAGAGCTGCGGTTGCAATATTTTGTAGTTTTGCTTTACTTAGAGGGAGATATTCATGTCTAAAAGAGGTAAGCAGAACATGTTCTTGCACCTGCAAACTCTCTATCTCTTTTGTAATAATTGAGACAACCTCTTCATCGCTCAGAAATTCATGCGCATCTTTAATCTCTACATTTATAAACAGGTTATTCTCTTTTACAAATTTTAGCGTTTCGTGAAGTGTAAGGAGAGCTTCTTTTTTGTCCGCAATTTCAGCTAAATCTACTTTTCCCTCGGCTATTTGGTGAAAGGGGTCTTCTCTGTAAAACCAACTTCCGTAATCAAGCATGCAAAGCTCTTCATAACTGAAATCGCAAACTCTGTAAGGGGCGCGTGGCTTAAAACTTTCAATCTCACTCACATTTGTTGTTCTGAGAAGCGTCTCGTCATGCATAATTAGAGCAACTCTGTCACTGCTAAACTGCACATCCACTTCCATAAAATCAGAGTGTCCAACTGCCATTTGTAGCGCTGAGAGTGTATTCTCAGGACGCAAAGCTCTCGCTCCGCGATGCGCTCCGATAAGACCTTTACGGCTAAGTAGTTCTAAAATTTTCATAATTTATTGTATCATATCTTCATTGATGAAACGGCGGTAAAAAGATGGAGAATAAAAAGCAGATTTACTCTTGGGCGCTTTATGATTGGGCGGATTCTACCTATGCCACTACCGTTATGGCTGGTTTTTTCCCTCTTTTTTTCAAAACATACTACAGTGCAAATGTAGATGCAACGGTAAGCACCGCACAACTGGGTTTTGCAAACTCTATTTCAAGTTTTATCGTTGTACTTTTGGCACCGCTTTTAGGCTCTATCGCCGATGCAGGTTCACTCAAAAAACGATTCCTGTTCCTCTTTGCCTATCTTGGAGTTTTAATGAGTGCTGCTTTGGCTCTGGTGGGCGAGGGTGCATGGCAGATGGCGGTTTTTGTTTATGTACTTGGAAATATCGGTTTTATGGGTTCAAACACCTTTTATGATGCGCTTCTCTCCTCCATTTCAGATGAAAAGAGTGTTGATTTTGTTTCAGGGCTTGGCTTTGCTCTTGGCTACCTCGGGGGCGGAATTTTGTTTGGTGTAAATGTTTGGATGCTTCAAAATCCATCGTTTTTTGGTCTGGAGAGTGAAGCTATGGCGGTGAAAGCTTCGTTTGTCTCAGTTGCTCTCTGGTGGGCAATCTTCTCAACGCCTCTCTTTTTGTTTGTGGAGGAGAAGAGAGAGAAGGTAAACAGAGAGAGTTCGTTGCTGATGCAGGGCTATCTCAGACTCAAAAACACCTTTTCAAAAATAAAAGCACTCAAGGGATTACTCCTTTTTTTGGTGGCATACTGGCTCTACATCGACGGGGTTGACACCATAATCCGCATGGCAGTCGATTATGGAATGGCGTTAGGTTTTGATACGAACAGTCTGATTTTGTCACTTTTGCTAGTCCAATTTATAGGCTTTCCGGCAACGCTTCTCTTTGCAAAATTGGCGCAAAAATGGGATACTAAGAAGGCGATTTTCCTTGCAATTTTTATCTACATGTTTATAATCTTATGGGCAACGAGAATGAGTGAGATACATGAGTTTTATATATTGGCAATAATGATAGCCTGCGTGCAAGGGGGTATTCAAGCACTCAGCCGCTCCTACTACTCAAAAATGATTCCGCAAGAGCACTCCGCAGAATTTTTTGGATTCTACAACTTTTTAGGCAAATTCGCCACCATTTTAGGACCGCTTCTGGTCGCAGTTGTAGCACTTTTTAGCCAAAACTCCAGAGTTGCAATCGCCTCCGTGGCAATATTTTTTTTAATCGGCGGAGTGTTGCTCTTTTTTGTGGATGAAAAAAAAGTGAAAGAGGATGTGAAAAAGGCTCTATTGTAAGAGAGGATTTCTCCCCATCTCTTTCTCAATCGCTTCTCTTGTCAGTTTTGTAATTGCATTAAAACTAAAATTTTCAGGGTAGATTGGCTCTAAAAAAGTGATTCTGATTTTTGCCGGTTTTGGAAAAAACTTTCCTGCTCTGAGCGCTTCAAAGCTTCCGTTTATTACTACCGGAGTAATGGGGAGATTGTATGTTCTGCTGAGCATGGCAAAAAATGGACTGAATTTCAGTAGATTTGCATCTCTTGTTCTTGCCCCCTCCGGAAAAATTACCAGATTGTTTCCCTCTTTTAAGACCAATGCACACCGTTTCATGGAGCGGATAAGATTATTGTCTGCATCTATAAGAAGCGTCTGTCCGTTATCTGAGATTGGGCGTAAAAATCTTGTTCCAAAAACCGCTTCATAGGCTAGAAAAAAGGTCTTTTTCAGTGTGGTGTAGGGGAGAGTTGCCTCCATCAAAAAGCCGTCAAGCATGCTTTGATGTGTGGGGGCGAAGATGCATGGAGAGGTTGGAATATTCTCTAGCCCTCGCACTTCGAGGCGGAAATAGAGCTTAAAAAATGGGAAGAGAAGAGTTTTGTAGAGAAACATAATAAAAGGGGAGGTGATAAGTTTTTCATCCATCTCTTCGCTGAGCATATTTATCCAATCCATTTTGGTCGGATTAAAATGTTTTTGATGTGCTTTTATATAACCGTATAAATCTTTCATAGTCATGATTTTTGAGAAAATTACTTCATCTATAAAAACGCCGAAACTTTTTTCTATAAAGACAAAAAGCTCCACATACCCTAGCGAATCCAGCCCAAGGTCAAGCTCTAGGTGGGAAGAGGGCAAAATTTTACATCTGCACATGCCATGTAAAAAAGATTTGAGTGTTTTGTAGAGTGCGTCGTCAGGCTCTTCTTCAGCTAATTGCGGTTCATTTTGCGACAGGGGAAGTTTGGAGATTGTGTAGCTTTTTATCTTCTCGTCTTCTTTGGCTTCCATGTTATAAAGCTCAACGCAATACCAACGAAGCCGACTCTCTATGTTTACGATATGGGCAGATTGGAGTGCTTCAAAGTTTGGGTAGAGCAGGGCATGAGGAAATCCATCTTTGATGATTACTTTAGCCTCTTTTACAAAGGGTGAGAGGGCTAAAAGCCGCTCCTCTTTTTTGTGCAAATTCATCATGCTTTTAGCATTAAACGAGCGTGATGCAATCCTCGGCTTTTGGAACAAGACACAAAAAGCTGTAGGTTTCATCACCTAAAGTCTCATAGGCATGGGGAACATTCGCAGGAATGAGCAGAATATCTCCTGCATGCGCTTCAAAAACAGCATCTCCGATTGTCACTTTTGCACGTCCGCCGAGCACATACTGCTCATGCTCTATGATATTTGTATGAAGCGGCATGTAACCGCCAGCCTCAATTGTGAAGTTTCTCATGGCAAAGTTTGGGGACTCTTCAGGTGAGAGAAGCATCTTCATGGCAACACCTTTTCCGGCTTTTTGGGGCATTGCCTCAACACTCTCTAGTTTTTTATGTATGAACATCTTTTACCTCTTATTATGTAGTTTAAAATATAATTTATAGTAGCATAACATAATAAATGTATTGAGGTAAATAATGGACACTAAAAAAGTAGAAAGTAGCAGTAGGTACATTGGACTCTTCGGTTCACTCTCCTTTATGTTTTCAATTATTGTTTTAGTAGTTATTGCTCTTCTCATTCAACTTGAAAAAAACAAGCAGGCGCATGAGAGCTATCTTACTCAAGATATACTCCATAAGGCTATAGCCCATTTTGACAATATGGTTTTAGCGAGAACTTGGAATGCCTCTTTTGGTGCTGTTTATGTTAAAGAGCAGAGTGGAATAAAGCCAAATGCATACCTTAAAGACAATGTTATACATAGCGATAAAAATGAGACACTTATCAGAATAAATCCCGCTTGGATGACTCGTCAAATTTCTGAAATATCTAACAAAAATGCAAGTCATTTTTATAAAATAACATCGCTAAAATCAATAAATCCTCAAAACAAACCGGATACTTTTGAGGTAGAGGCGTTGGAGTATTTTGAAAAAAACAAAGATGAATCCTACTATTGGAATTTTCAAAAGAGCGGCAATGTTGTAGAGAAGTTTAATTTTATGGGAAGTTTGAAGGTTGATGAAAGTTGTCTGCCATGTCATCAGGAACAGGGTTACAAAGTGGGCGATATTAAGGGTGGGATTAGAGTTTCAATGCCTGTTGATGCGTACAGCGAAGGAATGCGTCTTGTAAAAAAAAGTAACGACAATATGCGATGGATTGTTTTAACAGCTGCCTTGATTATCGCTTCGTTGCTCTCATTCGTGATGCAAAGAATATTTACACATCAGAGTGCAATGGCTGCATTCAATA
This sequence comes from Sulfurimonas sp., assembly GCA_030646745.1. Classification (GTDB taxonomy): domain Bacteria; phylum Campylobacterota; class Campylobacteria; order Campylobacterales; family Sulfurimonadaceae; genus Sulfurimonas. Next base: position 8,937 of record JAUSKV010000367.1, read on the forward strand.
GAGAGCTTGAAGAGAAGGTGGCGCAAAGAACACAGGAGCTTCTAGAGATGAATGATACTCTCGAAGTCAGAGTGGCGGATGAAGTAGAAAAAAATAGAAAAAAAGATGAAGCGATATTGACCCAATCGCGTTACAAGGCTATGGGAGAGATAATGGAAATGATTTCTCACCAGTGGCGACAGCCGATTACCGTTATCGGAGTAATTTCTAATAATTTGTTGATAAACCTTGAGCTTGGAATGGATGACAAAGATGAGATGAAAAAGTCGCTGGAAAATATTTCAATTCAGATACAAGCACTCTCTAAAATAATCACAGAATTTAGTAATCTTTTTGAGTCTGATTCAGTTGAGACTCTGACAAGACCATGCAGGGTAGTAAATGAAATTTTAGATGTAATGCAAAATAACTTTAAACACTACAACATAAAAGTTGAGATTAAGTGTGAAAATAAAAATGAAATAATGCTGATGTCAAAGGAGTTCTTTCAGGTTTGTTGGAACATTATTAACAATGCCAAAGAGATATTGATAGAACGCAAGATTATCAATCCAAAAATTACAATAGCCATAGAGGAGAGCGAGAGCGAGGTGACAGCGTGTATCTCTGATAACGCAGGCGGAATAAAAAAAGAGTATCTAAGCAAAATCTGCGAGCCTTATTTTAGTACAAAAGAGGACCTTAACGGAAAAGGGCTTGGCTTGTACATCAGTAAATCTATTGTAGATAAACAGTTGCATGGTTCTTTTATTGTAGAAAACGGTGAGGAGGGAGCTGTCTTTACTATCCGGATTCCTAAAAATAGAGGCAAAGAGACAGAGTGAAATATAAAAAAGTTTAAATTTACTTTGTATATTTACCTCCAATTAACAATCTAAATTTTATTTAGATCATTTTTTTAGAGCTAGACCCTGAATCAAGTTCAGAGTAACGAAAACTTCTATACTTCGTCATTCCAAATCAAGTTTTTAAGTTTTGCAAGAAGTCTATTAATTAACTTCTTCATGTCCTAAAAGTTTCAAGTTTAATTTGCAGTTCGTTAGTCATAGAGTTTAGATGATCTGCAGCCGCCGCAATCTCTTCAACATTTCTTGCATTTTTTGAGGAAATTTCATTGATTTGTGAAATTTGAGAAACAATGGATTCGACATTTTTGCCTGTTTTTTCAAAATTACTAACAGTTTTATCGCTTGCTTTTACTGCATCATTCACAATCGCAACACTTTGATTTATCTTCTTTTCTACTTCTGTAACACTATTTACAAGTTCTTGAACCTCATGTGAATTGTTGTTCATCTCATTGCTTACATCAACGATTGATGAAACTATTACATTGATGGTT
>JAUSKV010000372.1 GCA_030646745.1 Sulfurimonas sp.
ATTGCACTTTCAACCGATAAAGCAGCAAATCCAATTAACTTATATGGAGCTACTAAATTGGCATCCGATAAACTTTTTGTAGCTGCCAATAATATGGTTGGTGAGAGAAGAACTAGATTCTCGGTTGTAAGATATGGCAATGTTACGGGTTCAAGAGGTTCTGTAATACCATTTTTTAACAAGTTAATTAGTGAAGGTGCAACTGAATTACCAATTACAGATGAGAAGATGACAAGATTTTTAATAACACTTGAAGATGGTGTAAACTTTGTACTTAAAAATTTTGAAAGAATGTATGGGGGAGAGATTTTTGTACCTAAAATTCCCTCTATGAAGATGACAGAGTTAGCAAAAGCAATAGCACCTAATCTGCCTCATAAAATCATAGGAATACGCCCCGGTGAAAAATTACACGAAATAATGTGTCCCTCTGATGATTCACACCTTACTTTAGAATTTGAGGACCATTTTGTAATCAAACCAACAATTCAGTTCAATAATATTTGCGATTTTTCTATCAACAAACTTGGAGAACAAGGTATCCCGGTAGAACAAGGTTTTGAGTATAATTCTGGTAACAATACTGAGTGGCTCACACATGATGAAGTATTAGAAATGATAAAAAAGGGCTAGTAGTGAACTTTATTCCTTATGGCAAGCAGCTTATTGAACAAGATGATATAGATGCAGTTGTAGAAACTTTAAAATCCGATTATCTTACAACAGGTCCAAAGGTAAAAGAGTTTGAGGATGCGTTAGCAAAATATTGTGATGTTAAGTATTGTGTTACAGTGGCAAATGGTACAGCAGCTTTACATTTAGCATCATTAGTGTTACTTAAAAAAAATTATAAAGTACTAACTACTCCTAACTCATTCTTAGCAACTTCGAATTCTATTCTTTATGTAGGGGCAATACCAATATTTGTCGATATCGCAAAAGATGGAAATATTGATTTAGATTTATGTGAAGATGAACTAAAAAAAGATAGTTCTATAAAAGCTATTTATGCAGTTGCATTTTCAGGAAATCCATTAAATCAAAAAAAATTGAAATATTTAAAAGAAACCTATGGAGTGATAATTTTAGAAGATTGCGCGCATGCTATCGGGGCAATAGATGGTGATGCGAAATCTGGAAGTTGCACAAATAGCGATATATCTATTTTATCTTTTCATCCTGTGAAACATCTCACAACCGGAGAAGGTGGAGCAATAACGACTAACTCACAAGAGATATATGAAAAACTTTTAGTGTTAAGAGCGCATGGCATGGTGAAAACAGCAGATATGAAACCATGGGAATATGAGATGCAAGAGTTGGGATTTAACTATAGAATCACAGATATACAATGTGCACTTGGACTTTCACAACTTAAAAAGTTAGATACTTTTATAGCCAAAAGAAAAGAGATCGCTATGCAATACGACAAGGCATTTGAGAATACTATCGTAAAACCCCTTTACTCATTTGATGGAAAATCATCTTATCATCTCTATGTAGTATTGGTAGATTTTTCAAAATTAAACATTTCAAAAGTAGATTTATTTAATAAACTAAGAGAAAAAAACATAGGTATTCAGCTTCATTATATTCCTATAAATCAGCAACCATATTATAAAAGTTTAGGTTATGGAAATGAATATACTCCCGTGATGGATAGATACTATGAAGAGTGTTTTTCTCTTCCTATGTATCCTGCACTTTCAGATGCAGAGCATAAGTATGTTATTAAAACATTAATAGAGGTACTACATGCGTAATAAAGCAGTTGCTATAATACCTGCAAGAGGTGGCAGTAAGAGAATACCAAGAAAAAATATAAAAGAATTTCATGGCAAACCTTTAATAGCATATTCCATTGAAGTTGCTATACAATCAAATTTATTTGATAGAGTTATTGTGTCAACAGATGATGAAGAAATTGCAAGCATTGCTAAAAAATATGGAGCAGAAGTTCCATTTTTGAGACCACCGGAATTATCTGATGATTTAACTATGCCGCAAGATGCCATTGATCATGCCCTTGAGTATCTCGATAACAGTGGTGAAATATATGACTGTTATTGTACTATATATCCGACAGCGCCTCTCATGCAAGTAAAATATTTAATACAAGGATTTGAAAAGCTTAATAATGGTGATGCAGTCAATGTTTTTTCAGCCACATCCATGCCATACCCTATTCAAAGATCTTTTAAAATCAATAAAAATAATAGATGTGAAATGTTTTGGCCAGAAAATTATTATGTCAGAAGTCAAGATTTAGAAGAGGCTTATCATGATGCGGGTCAATTTTACTGGACGAATAGAGTCAGACAAAAGAAAGCACAGAGTAAGATTGTGTTAAGTGATATCAGTATTCCAATCGTCTTACCAAGATATTTAGTTCAAGATATTGATTCCTTAGAAGATTGGCAGAGAGCTGAATTAATGTATGAAGTTTTAAAGAATAAAGAGGTGGTTTTAAGCATAAAAGAGGAAAGATTAAACCGTTTAAGAGTTAGAAAGTTTTTTAATGAAAAATATAATATTGAATTAGCAAAATTTTTAAAAGATAATGTTGAAAATAAAGAAGAGATAATCAAAACTATTGATTTTATAAATGAGATTGAGTTTACTCATCCAGGATTAAATTCATTAGAATATATAGTTCATCCATTAAGGGTGGCAAAAATAATATACCAAATTAATCATAATGTTGATATCGATACATTAGTTATAGCTTTACTGCATAATATTTTTGAAGTATCAGAAGTAACAGAAAAAGATTTTTTATTACTTTACAATCCTAATATTTTAAATGCACTCAAAGCATTAAAAGTGAATCGAATGTTAGAAAAGAATTTAGAATATAAAGAAGAGTACTATCGTAATATTATGTCCCAAGATAAGGGCGTAGCAATTGTTAAAGCAATAGATAAATTAGATAATTTATTTTTGTTATGCTTAAATCCAAGTGATGAAATTAGAGAGTCATATTTAAAAGAAATAGAAGCTTTTATATATCCAATTGTAAAAAAATATATACCTACATTATTCGAATACTATAAAAAATTGGTAAAAGATTGTCGAGAGGTTGGCTTTTTAGATAAAGACAAGTCAATGAAATTATATAATGAAGATTATTCATAAAGAGGAAATAAATAATGGAAGATAAAAAAGTAGCGATTGTGACAGGAGCAAGTAGGGGGATAGGTAAAGCAATTGCATTAGGTTTTGCTAAGGAAGGGTACAATGTTTGTATTGTTTCAAGAGATGTTAATCTCTTGAAACGTGCAGCGGAAGAAATAACTAAAGAAACAAATCAAGAAGTAATATACTGCTCTGCAGATGTTTCAGACTTGGAAGCTCCTGCTCGTATTTTAAGTATTGTAATAAAAAAGTTTAATAGAATTGATATTCTTGTTAATAATACAGGTGGACCAGCCTCTGGGTCATTTTTATTACAAGATGATGAATCTTGGATGTCAGCGATTCAACAAAATTTGTTAAGTGTTATACGTTTTACTAAAGCCGTGGTACCATACATGAAAGAACAAAATGGAGGACGAATAATAAATATATCGTCTACTGTTGCAAAAGAGCCATCTTCAGTGATGGTTTTATCAGCAACTACAAGGGCAGGGGTTTCAGCTTTTAGTAAATCTATATCTCAAGAATTAGCCCCTTTTAATATTACGGTTAACACAATTTGTCCAGGAGGGGTGCTAACCCAAAGACTGAAGTCATTAGTTGAGGAAGCATCTATAAAAAACAATATTAGCTATGAGGAACAAATGAGCAAGAGTTTAGAAATTATCCCAATTAATAGATTCGCAGAGCCTGAAGAAATAGCGAATGTAGCTTGTTTTTTAGCTGATGAAAAAAGTAGTTACCTTACAGGAGCAAGCATAATGGTTGACGGTGGCTTAACTAAGAGCATATTTTAACATGAGTAATGATTTGTTTAACACGGATATATTTAGTAGTAATATTCCAAAGTTTATTAAATCTGATTTTAATATTAGTAAATTATTAGGAAATTTAATCGCTGAAAATTATAATCAAATTTCTGGCGATATAATATGTGTTGAGCAATTTCAAGGTAATGAAATAAATTCAAATAATTACAAAGTAACGACTAGTTCGGGTGAATATTTAATTAAAAAATTTATTGATATAAATGAATATGATAAACTGCAAAGAATATTATCATTAAGTAACTGGTTAAATGCAAATGATATTAAGTTAGGGAAAACATATTTGAGCAATAAGGATGAACTTATAGTAAAAAATAAGGTTGATAACTCTTATTGGTGTGTTTTTGATTTCATTAACGGTTCATTTTTTACCGGTATAAGTGATAGAGAGTTAGTCTCTGTCGGTAGTGAAATCGGTATATTTTTTAATAAATTAAAAGATATACCGATTGAATTGGAACCTATAGAAAAAATTGATTATTTTAAAAATAGTGAAGATTTAATGCGTGCAATTGAAAAAAATAAAAAGAATTGGGTATCGTATTTTGGGAGTGATTTATCTTCTGCACTAACTGATAATTGGGAGTTTTTGCAAAAGACATATTCTCAGTTGCTTAAATATAAAGATACATTATTGCACTCCAAGTTAACTCCTTGTCATATTGATTTACATCCCCATAATTTATTAATAGAAGAAAATGAATTAAAATCTATTTTAGATGTTGATTCTATAAAATTAAATCATACACTAATTGCAATCTCCTTTTCCATGTATAAATTATTAAGACAAAGTATTGTAAATAGAAATATTAAGGATAACAGCAATGAGATATCAAGAATAA
>JAUSKV010000167.1 GCA_030646745.1 Sulfurimonas sp.
GGCGAGTAATAATAAGTTTATCACTTGCTTTCTTACGACGAGTTTTAGCACCCTTCGTTGGTTTACCCCATGGAGTAACTGGGTGACGACCTGAGTTCGTTTTACCTTCACCACCACCATGCGGGTGATCAACAGGGTTCATAGCAGAACCACGAGTCTGAGGACGAATACCCATATGGCGAGAACGACCAGCTTTTGCTATAACAATGTTAATATACTCTTCATTTCCGACAGTTCCAACAGTAGCTAAACACTCACCTAAAACTAAACGCATTTCAGAAGACGGCATACGAAGTGAAACATATTTTCCATCACGACCCATAATTTGAGCTGAAGTTCCGGCAGAACGAACCATTTGTCCACCCTTGCCAACTTTTAACTCAATATTGTGAACCACAGTACCGACAGGAATATTTATTAATTTCATTGCATTGCCCGGTTTAACATCTAGACCAGTTTCAGCAGAAGAGATAACATCACCAACATTCAAACCTTTTGGTTGAAGAATGTATCTTTTTTCACCATCAGCATAGTTGATAAGTGCTATACGACAGTTACGGTATGGATCATATTCGATAGCTGCCACTGTACCTGAGATACCGAATTTATTTCTTTTGAAATCTACGATACGGTAAAGTTTTTTAGCACCCGCTTGTTTATGGCGAGATGTGATACGACCATGATTGTTACGACCCGCACTTGCAGGAAGTTTTATCAACAGTGAACGAACACTTGCTTTTGCAGTGATGTCAGAATTATCAACATTTGTATAAAAACGACGACTTGGTGTTGTTGGTTTATAAGATTTTATTGCCATATTACACCGCCAAACTTTCTATTTGTGCACCTTCTGGCAATTTAACATAAAACTTTTTAAAGTTGTTTTGTTTACCAGATACACCACGGAATTTTTTAACTTTTCCGCTTTGATTAAGTGAGTTAATATTTGTTGGAATAATTCCAAAGTACTCACGAAAAACTTCTTTAAGACCCATCTTAGTCATACGAGGAGATGTTTGAACAACGATTACACCGTCTTCTTGCATAGCAAGAGTCTTCTCTGTATATATTATTGACTTTATATCTGTAATATCTGCCATTATTTAGCCTCACTTACAAGATTTTCCCAAACCGCTTTTTCGATCACAACTGAACGATAATTAGCAGCCAAGAAAGCATTTAATTCATTAGACTCAATTACATATGAAGCAGCGATATTTTCAAACGCTAAATATGTTGGTTCATCTAAAACAGACTTAACTAAAAGTACATCTCTTTGATTAAGAAGTTTAAACATTGCGAATGCATCTTTAGTTTTACCCGATGCGATTTCAATACTGTCAACTATAAAAAGCGTGCCGTTTTGTGCATGCTCATTCAAAGCGAAATGTAAAGCAAGTTTTTTTTGCTTTTTATTTACTTTTAAATCATAATTGCGGTTGTTTGTAGGACCAAAAGCCTTACCACCACCAACAAAAACAGGAGAACGACGAGAACCTGCACGAGCACGTCCGCCACCTTTCTGAGCCCATGGTTTTTTACCACCGCCTCTTACACCTGCACGAGTTAAAGCAGATGCACTGTTAGCACGCTGTGCTGCCTGAGCTGACTTAACATACAAGTAAAGGTTATGCGGGTTGATACCTGCAAAACTCTCTGGCAACGCTAATTCAGAAGCTCTTTGCATTTTTTCATTTAGAACAATTGCACTCATTATCTAGCTACCTTTAAACGACCTAAAGCACCATTAGCACCTGAAACAGAACCAGCTACTACTAAGATTTTATTCTCAGCATCGTAAGAGATTATTTCATTTTTAACACTATTTTTTGTGTTACCGTATTGTCCAGGCATTTTTTTACCCTTCATTACACGACCTGGCCACTCAGCATTACCGATTGAACCTGTTCTACGACCAAATCTATGACCGTGTTCAGCAGGACCACCACTAAAATTCCAACGCTTCATAGCGCCTGTAAAACCGCGACCTTTCGTATTAAAAGCCACTTGAATTACTTTTGCTTCGATTAATGGAGCTAGCTCTAAATCACCAGCTTCACTATTAGCTACACTCATTGTAGCAAAACGATTAAACTCAGTTGAAAGGCTATACTTTTTTTGTTGACCTTCAATTGCTTTATTCATTCTTTTACCACTATTGTAAGCTACAATCGCAGTACCTTCGTTCACTTCACATACCTTAGCATCTAATACTCTTAAAAGAGTAACAGCTTTACTCGGAACTGTGATAGTACGGCTCATACCGATTTTTTCAACAATATATTCCACGCCCGACTCCTTACTTATCCATAGAGCGGACTTCGACATCCACTTCCGGTGCAAGATCTAGTTTCATTAGAGAATCAACAGTTTCTGGCGTAGCAGAAATGATATCGATAACTCTAGCGTGCATACGGATTTCAAACTGCTCACGAGAACTTTTGTTAATGTGTGGAGATTTTAATACCGTATATTTACGAATCTTTGTTGGCAAAGGGATTGGACCACGAATTACCGCGCCTGTACGCTTTACAGCCTCAACTATTGATGCAACTGATCTATCAAGAACACGATGATCGTACGCTTTCAATTTTAAACGAATTTTTTCCATGTATTTCCTTCTAAAGAACTCGTCAGGTCTAGCCTAACTATTTTAAGGGACGCGAATTGTAGCAAAAGAAAGAGTAATATTCAAGGTTTTAGGGGGCAAAAAGTAAAATAGTGTAAAATTTACTTCCTTTTAATAAGGAAATGATAAAATAGCAGATATTTTTTAAGGAGTTGATATGGAAATATTAATAGAAGAGTTTTATAAAACAGATATATATTTAGAAAAATTTCATTACAGAAAAGTATTTCTTGAAGAACCTATCTATAACTCAGATGCTACTAACAAGAATAAAACAATAATATCGGCAAAAAGTTACCAGATAAATGGCATTACGCAAAGTGGAAAAACAAAGCTCATAAAAAACTATCTTTTGTCACTCAAAAAAAGCTCCTATCTCTATATTGATTGCAGTGATGTAAGAATCCACATAGAAGAGTTAAATAGAACTCTTGCAAACTTTTGCAACGAAAACAAAATAGAGGTACTTGCCCTTGATAACTACTCAATGGAGATAGAGTTTGTAAATGTATCTCAACTTATAATAAGCTCGCAAACTCATCTCGATATAGATTTTTTGGAATCACTCTGGCTCTATCCTCTTGATTATGAGGAGTTTTTGGCATATGAACATAAATATGATTCAAGTGCCCTAAATCACTTCTTCAAGCTTGGAGGATTCCCATCCATGCACAAAATTCACTCAGATGAGAGATCCCTATACATACAAAAAGCACTCAGATATGCCCTAGAAGAAACGGAGTTTGATATTATCTGCTTTTGTGCGAAGATGATGTCACAGAAAATCTCTCCTTTTACAATTTATGAAAGACTCAAAAGCAGTAGAAAAATATCAAAAGATAAACTCTATAAATCTTATGAGAATTTGGTTGAAAAAAAATATATTCATGTGCTAGAGAAGGTTGACTATCCAAAAGCTACAAAAAAACTCTATCTGTGCGATATTTCTTTAAAGACGGCACTTACCATTGACAAGCATTTTGGGCGGCTTTTTGAAAATATGATATATCTTGAGTTGTTAAAATCAAATAGAGCGTGTTATTATGATGAGGGGATTGATTTTTACCTTCCGGATACTGAGGAGATTGTGCTTTGCATGCCCTTTACGGATGAGCGGGCACTTTTTAAAAAAATAGAACAGATTGAGGCATTTATATTTAGTTACCATGTAAAAAAAATTACGGCCGTTACTATGAATCATGAGGGAAGGGTATCGCATCCACTCTCAAGAGTAGAGATGATTCCCTTTGATTTATGGGCTTTAGGGGATTGATTAAAAATATTTCAGCTTTGAGACCAAAATGAGAATGATTTTTGCTACAATTGCCAAAATATCTAACAAAGGGCTTTACATCATGTTTTTTTCAAGCAAAAACGATAACCATAAGACAAAAGAGTTAGAAGATACAATTGAATCTCTCCAAAAGGAGTTAGATTTTTATAAAGAGGCTGCAACTTTTTCTCAAGAAGAGATGCTGATTGCACTTGATAGCAGAGGGGAATTAAAATTTCAAAATGAAAAAGCATCTATCGCTATAAAAAATCCAGATGCTCTCTCGGCTGAACTCAAAAGGGGTGGCAATGTAGTTGAACTAAATGATTGCACCGGTAAGGTTGTGTCACGCAGAACCAAAGACGGTACGATGCTCTACAGAATAACCAAGACTGACATGAGAGATACAAGAGACAGCAATATTTTAAGCCTTCACCAAAATGCTATAACAATTGCTTTAGCAGATACACAAAAAACTTTTTCACAGATGCTTGATGAGTTAAAAGTAATGAAGAGTGAATCTGTATCTATTGCTGATGAGTCTAAACAAGGTCTTGTGTTAATAGAGCAGTCAGAACATGCTATGGATTTGTTAAGCCAACACATGGAAGAGAATATGCAAGGCATGCACTCACTCAATCAAAGAAGTGGTGAAATATCTACGGTTATAGCACTTATTCAAGGTATCGCAGACCAAACAAATTTGCTTGCGCTCAATGCTGCAATCGAGGCCGCAAGAGCCGGTGAACATGGAAGAGGCTTTGC
>JAUSKV010000377.1 GCA_030646745.1 Sulfurimonas sp.
GGAGCTGATTACTCCAATCAATGCTCCAAATACTCCGCCCCAGACAACCAACCAATCAAGATGCTCTGCAATCAATCTTTGAACAATCTCTTTGACCATCTGCGGGGTAAGTTCGTTTAATCTTGCATCAATAACTTTCTCTATCGACTCAATCAGGTCGCTGCCCAGCGATGAGCTTTGCATGTGGTTTTGAAGCGTTTGGTTAAATGCTTCAGAGTTTACAATCCCGATAACTGCACTTTTCATCTTCAGAGAAAAAGGCTCACGAAGCCCTTCTAGTGCACTCTCTCCTCCAAACATGCCAAGCATTCCGCCAAAAGAGGACTCCATAACTGTTTTGCTCAGTGCATTAAAAGCAGGTGCAAAATCTGTCTCCTCTATAATCGGTTGCAGATTTATCTTTTTCTCTTCACTTTTAAAGAAGTTGTCGAGTTGCTCTCTTGTGAAAAATTCGCTCATCATAAGGTTTTTTATAGCACTCTTAAAAGCCTCAAACCGTGCGGGAATTACCCCTGAGCCGTAAAGAAATGGAACTTTCTCAAAGAGCATGTGAATTGCCAACTGATTTGTAACAGCTCCCGAGAAAGCAAAAAGCCCTCCGTAAAGCAGATAAGTTTTTAACTCACCCTCTATAAAAAAAGAGAAGCCAAAAAGGGCAAGTGCGATAGCGTTAGTCATAAAGCTTTTGTTGAATTTCAAAGTAAATCTCCTGTTTAAAAGGGGGAATTATACTAAAAATATTACATGCCTATCTACTTTTAGTAGATAAGCACTGTTTTAAGAGGTATCCACTTGGCATGTGGAGACTGTTTATTGATGCACTAATTCATCTCTAACAATATGAACTGCAGCAACCATATTTTTGAGACTAGGCTTTACCTCTTCCCATTTTCTAGTTTTAAGACCGCAATCAGGATTTATCCATAGTTGCTCTTTTGGCAAAACTTCCAGAAGTGATTTTATCTGTTTTATCATCTCCTCTATACTCGGAACTCTTGGCGAATGAATATCATAAATACCAGGACCGACCTCTTGCTTGTATCCAACGCTTTTAAATATTTTGAGTAGTCTGTTTCCGCTTCTTGCAGTTTCTATAGATATAACATCCGCATCCATCGCTTCGATTGTTTTGATAATGTCGTTAAATTCGCTATAGCACATATGCGTATGGATTTGCGTCTCTTCTTTTGCACTGCTAACGGCTATTTTAAAATCTCTAATTGCCCATTCTTCATAGATTTTTATCTTCTTATCTCTTAGGGGATACCCCTCTTTAAATGCCGCTTCATCCACCTGTATAATTTTAATATTGCTTTTTTGCAAATCATCTATTTCATCACTGAGTGCTACAGCTATCTGTTTGGATACTTCACTGCGCGGCATGTCATCTCTAACAAATGACCAATTCAAAATCGTAACTGGACCTGTCAGCATTCCTTTCATTATCTTGTTAGTTTTGCTTTGGGCATAAACTATCCAATCAACAGTCATAGGCTTTGGTCTGCTTATATCCCCGTAGATAAATGGTGGTTTGACACATCTGCTTCCATAACTTTGAACCCACCCATTTTGACTAAATCCGTATCCTCGCAGTTGTTCGCCAAAATATTCAACCATGTCGTTTCTCTCAGGCTCACCATGGACAAGCACTTCCAGACCACACTCTTCTTGAAAAGCTATGCAATTATCTATATATTTTTTCATAAACAATTCATATTCATCGCTGGATATAAGAGTGTTTTTAAAGTCATTTCTAGCTTTTCTAATCTCTGGTGTTTGAGGAAAAGAGCCTATTGTTGTTGTGGCTAAATCTTTATATCCTAGAAGCTCTTTTTGCAGTTTTATTCTCTCGGCAAATGCACCGTTTCTTTGATATTTTGTGAAGTTTTTCACTCTCTCTTGCACGGTTTTATCATGTATGAGAGTTGAAGTTTTTCTGCTACTGTTTGCTATTTTGTTTTTTTGGAGTGCCAAATTTTCTTTTGTATCTAAAGCAGAATCAAAAAAGAGTTTTGATATAAGTGCAATTTCATCTAATTTTTCACACGCATAACTCAGCCAGTTTTTTATGTCGCTATCCATATTCTGCTCATATTTCAGGCTAAAGGGTATATGTAGCAGTGAACAAGATGAACTCACAAAGATATTATCACGACCCACAATCTGAGCTATTTGTTCTAAAAGTGTTAGCGTTTTTTCTATGTTTATTTTCCATATATTTCTACCATCCACAACTCCGGCTATAACTTTTTTATTGCTATTTGCTAGAGAGCCAAGAGAATTTAGATTTTCATCTCCATGTAAAAAATCCAATCCTAATGCCCAGATAGGAGTGTGAATTAAAATATTTGTAGCCTCACAAGAGTGCTCAAAATATGTCATAACGATAATTTTTATATTTTTATTGCTATTTGCCAATCTATCATAAGTCGGTTTTATAAGACTGAGTAACTTACTATTATTATCTTTTGCAAAAATCGGCTCATCAATTTGTACAACTACTTCATCATCCAATAAACTAATCTCTCTTAAAAGATTTTCATAAATCGTGATTATTTTTGAATGTAGCTCATAAGGGTCACCGCCATCTACTCTTTTGCTCAGACCTAAATAGGTAAGAGGTCCAATAAGATTTATCTTTGTTTTTAAACCTAAATCTTTGGCTTCATTATACTCTTCTAAAATTTTTGAAGCATCCAGTTTATATTCGTCATCTATTGATAACTCAGGCACAATAAAGTGATAATTTGTGTTAAACCACTTTGTCATCTCCATAGCAACTCTTTTGGAATCTCCTCGTGCCATACTAAAATAGAGCGCTTCATCCTTTAGCTCTCTAAATCTTTTTGGAATAGCACCTAGCATTATGGATGTGTCTAACATGTTGTCATAAAGTGAAAAATCATTCGAACTTATAAACTCTATTTTTGTATCTTTTTGATAGTTCCAATGTCTTTTTTTAAGCTCATGAGCCACTTTTTTTACATCTTCAAAACTTTTATTTCCATCCCAGAAGCTCTCTAAAGCTCTTTTTAACTCTCTTTGTTCACCAATTCTAGGAAACCCGACTACGAAACTTTTATATTCTATTTTTGACATTACTATATCCTTATGATTTTTTTGTTTTATATTATCTGATGTTGTACACTAAAGCTACCAGCATATATACTGGAGAATTACAAGATTAGGTTAAGGTTAAGAATATACGAGAGGAGGGTGTACGCCAGTTCTTCTAAATGCAAAATATTTTGTATAAAAAGCGCATCTAGGGATAAAATGATTGATGAGCAAAATAATTCTAGTTTTTATTTTAAAGAAAAAGTTGCAATGGCAAGGTTTTGAATTCTGCAAGAGGTGTAATTTCAACAATTCATCTGGCGGAATATTTTCTGCTTCATCTTCATTTGAGATTTGAAAAAATGTTAAAATAGATAAAGTCGATTTTTTAGCCATCAAGATAGGTTCTAAACTATAGGCTTGAATAGAAGCTAACGTAAAATATTTTTTACCAAATCCACGAGGTGATTTCAACTGACTCTCTTTTTTTTATGAAATTGTATCATTAAATCTTCTTTTCAAAAGTGAAGTTATATTGAAAATCATTACATGTCAATCTCCCTTTGTAAATTTAAGCCTTTGTTTTAAGAGATATAAGCGACATCATTTGCGATTGAATTGCTCCTATCTGTGCCTGAAGAGAAATTTTATTTGCACCTTTTGCACTTGAGAGTTTTGCTTCGAGGGATTTTAATATATCTTGTAGTTTTTCTAATCTTTTATCGCTGGATTCTGCATTCTCCTGCTTATCGGAGTTATATGAATTTAAACCTTGAATCTTATTTAGACTGTTTCTTGTAGCCTTAATCTCTTCTTTTGTTTGGCTTGTCAAATCAACTAAATCAATCTGAGAAATAACTCCTGCTTTTGCATTTTCAAAGAGAAAAAAGCTACTTTGTCTCATAGCACCTAGCATCTCATTGGATGAATTTTTCATCGAAAACGGCGTAGCTATATCTCCCAAAAATATAGCTCCGATACCAACTTCACCTAGAGCGATAAGTTCATTTTTACTCTCTGTTTTTTGCCAGATTCTTAGTTTGTTAAAAATTTTATCGTTCTCATCAATCCAACCATTTTTATCATCATC
>JAUSKV010000015.1 GCA_030646745.1 Sulfurimonas sp.
TATCTTCTCTTTTACTTGCTATATATGGATATTTCGCACAAACAGAACGAGAGATTATAAGTGAACGCACTAAACAAGGCTTAGCCGCTGCAAGAGCATCTGGTCAACAACTAGGAAGACCAAAGGGTGCAAAAGCAAGAGTAAGAGTTCTAGACCCCTATAATTTAGAAATACTAGAGCTCTTAAATATGGATGTAGCTCAGAGCAGCATTTTAAAAATAATAAACACAAAGCTTAGTAAGCCTGTAACGATAACAAGCTTGAGATATCATATCGAACACACCAAAGATTTAAAAAAAGCTAGAGATAATTTTAAAGATGGGAGTTTATTAAAATGATAGGAGTAAATTATTTGTATATTTTTATATTTGCTTTGTTTATATTTATAATTAGTTTTTTATTTAACCATCAACTAGAGGGACTAAAAAAAATAATATCTATATTAATTAGTAATAATAGTGATTTCAAAACAGAAATAAAAACACTAAAAGAAGAAAATATTATTTTAGAGAAAAATTTATTATTCAGAGCAAATAATGAAAAATCTTTAAACATGAAAATTTTGCAATTAGAGAGATTGAGAGATAACACCAAAATCACAGAAGAAGAATTAAGTTATTTTGCAAATAATCTAGAGAATAGCATTGAGTTAAGTATGTGTGATAAGAATGCTTACAAAGTCTATGAAAAGTTTGGTGGAAAAGTAAGAATAGGTAAAGCTGATGTGCTTAAGAATGATAAATTTTCTCATGAGACTAATGGACATTTATGGAATGTTATTAGCTATTCCGACGATAATATAGAAAAAGAACAGCTTGTTGATATACTAAAGTATAAAGAGAATCAAGACATCTTTTATACTAATCATAGAGGTCAAGATATCCCAATAGAGGAAGTTTTAACTGCTGAAAAGTTCAACTATCTCTAAAATTTGTATCTTTTTTAAATGAAAGTGATGTTGTTTTTTAACATATATTGATAAATTTAATAAACGAAAGTGTATTATACTTTAATAAAGAAAAAGATTTAATGTGATAGAAAATGTGGAATTAGTGAACTAGGGTCGGTGAATTAAATTTAAGCAGATGTTTTGACACATGAATAACAAGGAGAACAAATTGAACACAACAACACTAGGTCTTATATGGACAGTGATAGTTTACGCCACAATTGGAACCACTGTTTTGATAGGTACTAACTACGAGTATTTAGAAAGAAAGGCTAACACTCTTCTTGAAAAAGAATCTATAGCAAATGTAGTTAAAAAAGACATTATTGATATTCTTAAGGGGAACAGAAACACAGAGAGACTTAGTAGTTATAAACTTGGATATAAATCCACAGGCTTTGATAACCTTATGATGTATGAAGTAGAGAATGATTATATAAGGCGAGAACATTCATATGAGAAACAAAAAATCAAATCAACAAAAATGGATATAAACATAAGAGAGTTTGTGAATAAATATGAATTTGATGAAAAAGATATCGCAGAAACTATTAAAGCCATAGAGAGTATTTTTGATAAAAAGCCAGAAGTGAAATATTACTATTCATCAATAGTTATTTCAGAATTTAATAGAGAGGATATCAAAGATGTCTATAAGTAACAATTACGATGGGTACAAAAAAGTACTAAAGAAACACAACATTACTGAAGAAGAAACACATAAATTTCTACGCTCAGTTAAGAGATGGGAAGTTTTTCAGAAAACAGTCTTATTCTTCTCTTTATCTTTCATTGCATTGATTGTGTTTGCTTTAGCTGGTGGAACAAAAGGAGATGCGGGACTTGGAGCGGCTCTTATGCTGTTTTTGGCTTCTCTTACAGGCGTAACACTATATATTATTGCGGTAGAAGGTAAAAAAAATAGAATGGCAGCAATTGACGAGCTTCTTTTTAATGGACTTATTATTCACAAGATTAAAGTGTTTTATTCAACTAGTGAAGCAAGTAAATATTCCTATGAAAAAATAAAACATGTAACAACCAGCAGTGTAAATGCAAAAGTTTTCAATCAACCAATAATTGATCTCTGCTATAAAGCCTTCGATGAGGGAGCTGAGGGTGTCATTATTACTAATCAGGGCACAGTAAGTCATACAAGTGGTTCAACCAACAGGAGAGGTACTTCTAATGTTTCAACTAGTATTATCAGCTCAGCGGAGGGAATATTTATTAAAGACATAAAGAAAGAAGAAGTAGAACTGCCAAGCATACCCGCTGAAAAAGTAGATAAAAATGATATTTTGTATTGGTATAATCTGCTTGAGAAAGGTGCTATTACCGATGAAGAGTATGAGGCAAAGAAAAAAGAGTTATTGAGCTAAACGACTACAATTAAGATATAAGTAAATATGGGGATTTTAAAATGTTTAAGAATATTGGTAATGGAATTAAAGTAGGTGGGTTTAAATCGAGGTTGTTTCTATATTTTATTATTTATGTGCTCTATTCTTTTCTTATTTTAGGTCTTACAGAGTTTAAATTTAATAATGGAATAGTTTTATGGATATTTGTTTTATTATTACTTAGTTCCCCTATTATATTTTGGGAACGCTCAATCAGAAATTGGAGAAGAAAAAACAATCTTTCTGTTTATGGAAATATTGAAGAGGCTCTTATTCAGATGGATGTTAATCAAAAGGTGGCTAGAGAGCATCAGGCGTTTAAGGATGTTGGTATTATTAAAAATGAGAAAGAAAAAGATTTGAATTATTATTTTGAGCTAAAAGAAAAGGGTGCTATTAGTGCTGAAGAGTATGAGGCTAAGAAAAAAGAATTATTGTAAAATATTATAATTAGGATTTGAAATGAATGAAAAGATAGTAAAAGATGAAACTCTTGAACGAGCAAAAAATGAAGCTAGAGTAATTCAAAATATTGATATAGCACGCGTGGAGGCATGCACAACTGTAGCATGTGTTGATTATGAAATCAGGCTTGCTGAAATTGCTAGCAGTGGAACTGACTCTACTGAATCTGCTAAAGAACTACTTACACTAATAAGTGATGATGAGACATCTGCTACTAAGAAATTGGAAAGCTTGTCGTAGATTTAATTTTGTCATGTTTATTATATTATGCTACAATTTTCTTTGCGAAAACACTTATTGTAATCAACGGAGCGGCAAGGCTAGGAGATTAATTACCTCTTAGCCTTTTTTTTTGCCCTCCTAGATTACAATAAGGGAGATTTTATGAATAAGTTTGTTTTCGCACTACTGCTTATGTGCATTTTTGCACCTATGTTAAATTAACATAGTCAAGGGATTTATTTCCCTTGTCTCCCTCATTTTCATTTCAAATAATCATTAAAGAGTTCGAGTTAAATATTTAATTAACGTAGCAGTTATATAAAATGTATTCGTACTTGCTGTTCTTTTATATATTAGTAAAGTGATTGCTAGGGTAGATATAGGGTACACTTAAAGAAAAATAAGTTTTCTTAAAAAGTCTTTTTATCTCTTAATATAGGGCTTGATATGATTTATTCTTTATTGAAGTCACACGGCGAGATACCGTGCTGCTTGAATTGTAGGTTTAGTAACTCTCACCGACCTCTTTATTTTCTATCATCGATTCGTTGAAGGCAATAACTTTGTTTCTTCCACCCTCTTTTGCCGCGTACAGAGATATGTCGGCAAACTTAATACATTTCCAGATACTATCACTATCTTGAGGAAAACGAGAACAGCCTACACTGAGTGTTTTGCTGAATGTTTCACCGTTTGCAGAAATCTTTTGTTTGCCAAATTCAACACGGATAGCCTCTGCTATTTGTATGATTTTTTCTTGTTCGCAGTTATAAAGAAGTACCAAAAACTCCTCTCCGCCGTAGCGAATAGCAATATCAGCTTTACGTATCTGTTTTTTGATAACACCTGAAATGACACGAATTGCCTCATCCCCAACATCATGTCCATAGGTGTCATTTATCATTTTAAAGTAGTCAATATCCACCATTAAAATGCCATACGAAGTGTTTGCACGAATCGCTTGAGGAACAGAAACATCTGCAAATTCATCCAAAAATTTGCGGTTATACATGCCCGTGAGTTGATCAATTCTTGCCATTTGATTGAGTGTCTGCATCAACTTTTTGCTTACAATTGCAGGTCGTGCCGTGGTGATATAATCTTCCACATCACTCATAATAGAGCGGACATATTTTGTTTGCTCCTCATTTGTTGTTACTATTGTCAAAATCAGTGTTAAGTCATTTGAAATAGTGTAGGGTGTGCAAATATGCTCATTATCATCCATCTCATACAAAGCACATGATTTAGTAAATATGCTTGAATCAACACTTGATTGAATGCGTTCCGCACGACATTCTCCATTCAAAATAGAGCAATGCGCTCCTTTCTCGCTGTGTACAATTTTTTTAATTTTGTTCATAGTGTCTATTTCAGTCATGGTAAAATCATCCAAAAGAAAGTGATGTTTTAGAACATAGGCAATTCTGTTGTAAATATCTTCTAACTCTTTATCGTTTTCTATAGTTTGCTTAAATTTGTAAATATCTGAGAGCCTCTCTATTGTGCTATTTATATTCTTAAGAGGGTCTGTCTCTTTGACATAATTTTTATTTTTTATAAACACATATACTTTTTTATCAAGCTCTTCAAAAGTGTGCTGTAGTTTTTCTAGCATAGTATTTAAAAGTTTAGCTACAGACTCATTATCTGTATTGTTTACACATTTAACTCTTCCGGAATAATCCCCACGATAGGCGCGTTGCATGACATCTTTGATAGAGTAAAATATACTTACATAAGGTCTCACAAATCTATTCATAATTATAAATACAAAGATTGCAGCCAATATTGTCAACCCCATGTTATAGAGAACACTTCTTATACTGCTCATGCGGATTTCGGTAATATCCATAACCATGCTTACAACACCTAAAACTTCACCCTCTTTTGCTTGATGGCACTGCATGCAGTTAGGTGTGCCAAATTCTGAAGCAGTAAAAGGGATAGTGACACGCATTAAACTCTTGCTCGGTGTCTCTGTTGTTACAGATTTTGTAACACCCGATTGCAGCACCTCTGCATCTATCTTATCCCTTGGTATTTCATTGTTGTGTCCTTCTCCATACTGTTTGATAACGGTCGGAGACCTTGCAACCCAAAGCTCACTAATCTTCTCAACTTTTCCAATCTTATCGAGAAAATAGTCCCTGTGATCCATTGTGCCGTTAACCATATGTGAGGTTAATCCAATTTTGACTATTTCCGCAGTCAGGCTTGCTTTGCCCTCGGCTGTACTAAGCCCATAATTTCTAAAGTTTATCGTTGTACTTACTACCATCGAGATAAAAAATAGAGCAAAAATTATTGATAAAGCCGTGATTATTTTTTGTTTTGATTCCACTATATAGACCTTTTTAAAATTTTTATATTTTAGCACAAAAGTAATAAAGAGGCAGAATCTAAGCAGACAATTTACTCCTAAAAGTCTATAAAGAAGCTGTTTTTTTAAGGGATATGGATAACTTTTATCTCTCTTTTTTGATATATTTATATTTTATTATGATAGCATGCCATAAACATTAAGTAGGAGATAAAATGAGAAAAACAATAGTGGTGGGTGTTACAGCTTTAATGCTTGCATTTATGATGAGTGGTTGTACTGCAATGAAATTGGGTGTAAAATTTATGGGCTTTTCGCCAGAGACACAAGAAGCTTATGCAGGAATGATGGATGTAGTTTCAGAAACAGGTGATCCGGCTCAGGCTATGATGAAAGAGTGGCAGATTGTTGATAAAGATATAACAGAAGAGGCTATTTTTGAAGATATGAAATCACTAGCCGGCGACTACAACATGAGATTTGTCGGTGAGAAAAACATGTTTAGACTTACAGCAGAAGAAAATCCTACACCTGACAAAGTTGTGCATGCAAGAATTGCTGAATTTTGTTCTTTAAGTATTGCTAAAAAAATGTTAAATCACTCTCGTTTTTACGGCGGATTCATGCCATGCCGTGTACTCTATGTTGAGTATGGTGATGGTAGAAGATACTTAATCTCAATGGATATGACTTTAGCTTTATACGGCGGAACAGATAAAAAGCCAATTAATGCAGAGCTTATGGAAGATATGAAAAATGTTAAAAAAGCAATGGAAGAGATTCCTGCAATTGCAGCCGGTTATGAGATAGAAAAAAAAGATTAATCACTTACTCCCTATTCCCATCATCTCTGATGGGAATAATTACACCTTTACCAAACTAAATACGCCAACACCTTTAATCTACC
>JAUSKV010000040.1 GCA_030646745.1 Sulfurimonas sp.
GAAGCAAAAATGATTTGATATTGGAGACGAATATAGAAGATTTTATGCAGTACTACAGTGAAGATTTCAGAGAGTCATACTCTAGTGTCGTAATAACATTAACGCTGATTGATTCGAGTACAAACAGTGTACTCTCCACAAAAACCTTCAGCTCAAAAGTAGTTGCTAAAACACTTGATTCAGAGGGTGGGGTGGTTGCACTTGATAGTGCGCTCTATGATGTTCTCTCTCAAATAAACGAGTGGTTTTTTAAGGTTTGTAAATGATTGCAGAGCTGGAGTACAAAGCAAGAAGAGATGCTCTTGGAGTAAAACTCTCAAATAACTCTATTGCAGTTTTGTTTAGTGCAGAGACTAAAAGCCGTTCAAACGACACTGAATATCCCTATAGACAAAGCAGTAACTTTTACTATTTGAGCGGCTTTAAAGAGGATAATTCAGCGCTAGTTTTTGTAAAAACAAAAAAGGGGCTGAAAACTATTTTGTTTGTGCAGGGCAAAGATAAAAAAGCAGAGCTTTGGAGTGGAAAAAGGTTGGGAGAGAAGAGAGCTAAAGAGAAATTTTTGGTGGATGAAGTTTATGACATGAGTAAACTGCAAGAGAAGCTCAAAGATTTTTTTTCAAATAAAAAATCTCTCTATTATGATTTTAGCTTAGATTATTCAAAAATAAAGATGCTTAAATATGAGTCTAAAGAGATATTTGCTCATAAAAATATTGCACTTATCATCGGTGAGATGCGATTGATTAAATCAGCCGCAGAGATTGAGCTGATAAAAAAAGCGATTAAAATCACAAAAGAGGCGCACCATGCGGCTATGAGGTTTGATAAAAAAGATAAATTTGAATATCAGCTTCAAGCTGAAATAGAGTATGTTTTTAAATCAAACGGCGCATACAGCGACGCTTACACATCTATTGTGGCAGGCGGAAACTCCGCAAATACGCTTCACTATATAAAGAACGACAAAATTCTCAAAGAGGACGAACTTGTTTTAATAGATGCCGGATGCGAATATGAGTATTATGCAAGCGATATAACCAGAACCATTCCGGTAAATGGCAGGTTTACAAAACCGCAGAAAGAGTTATATAACATGGTTTTGGGTGTGCAGAAAAAAATCATAAAGATGATAAAACCGCATGTAAAAAGAAGCACTCTTCAAGCTAGAGCTGAAAAGTTACTGACCCTAGGGATGATAAAACTTGGTATCTTAAAAGGTGACTATAAAAAACTTATCAAAAAAAAGAAGCATAAAAAATATTTTCCGCATGGCATAGGTCATTGGATGGGGCTTGATGTGCATGACGAGGCACCCTATAAATATCATAATGATATAGAGATACCTCTAAACTCTGGAATGGTCTTAACAATAGAACCTGCAATTTACTGTGACAAAAACGACAAATCTATCCCTAAAAAATACCGTGGCATAGGGATAAGAATTGAAGATAATATTTTGGTTACATCAAAGAGCTATGAAAATCTCTCAAAAAATATTGCAAAGAGTGTTGCGCACATAGAAAAAAAAGGAACTATTTTTGCTTAAGAGAGCAAAACTATTAGTTTTAAAACAAGGAAATAATAAATACTGATAAGAGTCTTGTTACTATGGATAATGTTGCTGGCTGCTGCGAATTCTGCTACTTATATGTGGTTTCGTAGTGGTGACACTTATGGAATAGATCCAAGATTACTCTACGCTATCTCAAAGGTTGAGAGTGATCTTCACCCTCTCAATGTATCTGTAAATTACCAAAAACTAACCAAAATACAACTCGATAAACTCTATCTTATGCTTAAAAACAGAGGTATTCCTTATAAAACTTTTACAAAAGTAGTAGCGATAGAGAATGAAAATATTACTCAAGCCAAATATGTCATCAGCTTTCTGGACAATAACCGCTATCCAAGCTTTGATATCGGGCTGATGCAGATAAATAATGTTCATAAAGATGTGCTTGCTGGGATGAAAATATCACTTCACAGCCTTTTAAACCAAGAGACAAACCTTAATGTCTCGGCTGCAATTTTATGGGAGTGCTACAAAAAACATGGATCTACATACAAGGCTATAAATGCCTATAACGGTCGTGTAGCAGGAAATCCTTACTACTCCAAAGTCTCGGCAGAGCTGCAAAAGCTTCTTCTTCCAAATGAAAACAGTTCAAAACGCCTCTTTTATGGGGTACTATAATTAATCTCACAAAGCTTGTTTTGTGTAGCTTCAGGGGGTTGTAGGGACAAGTTTGTCCCTGCCACTCAAACGGGCTTCGCTCATTTGAGTGCGTAACATTAATTTGCGGAAATATCAAATATGGCTATAACTCCAACCGGTCAAACTCTTCTCTTTTGCTTCGTTAAAGTGGTCTGAGTCTGCTAAAAAATCCATTACAAACATTGCTACATGTGGAATTGAACTTATATCTTGAGGCTTGATTAGAAGCATTGGCATCGGTGTTTCTTGTGTACTTTGTGCAAATCCAACAGCCATAATTTGGCTCATCAGCTCTTTTGGAGTCTTGATGCTATTCTCTTGCAAAAATTTATCTAAAACTGCTTTTTGAATCTCTTTTGGAAGACTCTCATCTGTATTTAAAAAGATGGTGAAGTGAATTGGAGTATCGCTAAAATGTTCAGGTGCAGGTGCTGCCATAATAATATACTCAACACTCTCTAGATGTTTTTCAATATCGCTTGTCTTTAAATATCTGTTTATTTTGATTGTTTGATTGTTCATCTTTTTTCCTCAATAATTTTATATAAGTTTTTGAACTCTAATAAGTGAAGAGAGTAAAATGGCACTTTTATCTACATGTGCACTCTTCATTTTTAGTTCACTGCTTAGGAGGAGCTCATGGAGTTTATAGTAGATGTTTGGTTTAAACTTTATTGATAATTCTGATTTTTCTTTTACTATTTGAGGCGGCGCTGGGTAGCCGAGTATCTCCATAGCATTCGGAGCACCGTTCACCCTTATGTAAATGTTAAACATGTAGAGCTGTGTAATGTAGCTTGTTATGGCAGTTATCACTCTTATCTCATCCTCTCCATGTTCTAATATGCTGTTCAAGTCCTCTATAAAATCTTTTTTATTTAGCACTCTTTTTATAAAATCATCTAGGTTTACTTCGGCTAGTCCGTAAACCAAACTGTCTATATCTTTGATTGTAACTGCTCTGTCGTAAACCCTGAATTTTTCTATCTCGTTGCAGGCAAGAGCGACATCGCCGTTGTGAATTTGAAGGAGGTGAATAATTGAGTAGTTATCTATATTCACCCCTTTCTCTTTTGCAATTTGAGATACTATTGTTTGTGCTTCATACTCTTTTGGATGAAAAAATCTGACACTCATGGTGCTTTTTTTGTCAAACGCTTTTGCATAAACCTTATGGTCGCTTCCATAGTAGGCATATACAAAAACATTGTCAGGATTCTTTTCGCAAAGCTCTATAAATATATCTATCTCTTTTTTATCTACTTTTTTTTCGCTCTTTAGGACTAAAACATTTCTGTCTCCAAAAAGAGATCCCTGTGAGAGATGGGCTTTTGCAGAGCCAAAATCATACTCGTCATGATAAAACGAGAGTATGGAACCATCTTCTACATCTGAAACTTTTTTTGTGTAGATATCTATAAAAAAAGTGCTCTCCCCAAAGAGTACAAAACTGTTGGAAGTGGATTTGTTTTGAATATGCTTATCTAACTCGCTTTTGTACATTACTCTTCGTCTCTTTTGAGAGCGCTTGCAAATATTTTTGCCTTTGCTATGTCAACACTCTCTATTTTTGCATAAATATCTTCAAAGAGAACCACATTCTCATGTGAGACAATGTTGAGTCTTGCTCCAATAATCTCATCATGAAGTTCAGCTTTTATATCAGGGTCTGTTGCGTTGATGCGGGCTTTAAAACTCTCGCCGATATGCCCTGCCGCCCATCTTGCGAATTTCCGAGCCATAAACTCATTCTCAATGGTGCTCGCCTCTCTCTCTTTTTCACTTATTGTCATGCTGAGTGATTCAATATTTCTTAAAACATAGGAGCCTTCTACTGTATCGTTATTGGCAATAGCCTTTAAAAGTCTATGTACAATTAAATCTGAATATCTGCGAATTGGCGAGGTAAAGTGCGTGTACTCCTCAAAGCCCAATCCGAAGTGACCGGAATTAAGCGGTGCGTATCTGGCTTGCATCTGTGAGCGGATTATAAGCGTATCGACTTCCGATTCAAGACCCATATCTCTTGCCTGTTTTTGTATGTCTGTTATCGTTTCTTTAATAGAGTTTTTAATATCTATAAACATGCCGATTCCAGCCAGCTCTTGGTAGAGAATTTGGAGTTTTAATTGGCTTGGAGGTTCGTGAATTCTGAATATTCCTCTGTCAAACTGTTTTGCTGCCTCTTTGTTGGCTAAAAGCATACAATCTTCTATGAGCGCATGAGAAGGGGTTTCTTGTGCATAAGTTGTGTGTGTAAGATTGGATTTTTCATCTATAAATATCTCCAACTCATTAGAGCGGAAGTCATAGCCCACTTTTAATCTTTTTGCTTTGAGCGCATCGGTGATGGGTCTAAGCTTTTTTATATACTCAAAGATTTTTATCTCTTCATCATTTTTGGCTCCTAGTTTACCTTCAAAAAACTCATCAATCTCTTCATAATTAAATCTTCTTGAAGAGTGAATAATTGCCTCATAAACCTTAGATTTACTAACCTCTAATGTATTTAAATCTAACTTTATCTCAAAAACATAGGCTAGCCTGTCCACATGCGGCTGAAGAGAGCAGAGTGTTTCACTCAGCTCACGTGGCAGCATAGGGATAGAGCGATGCGGAAGATAGATAGAAAAACATCTATAAATTGCTTCGTTGTCTATAGCTCCAAAAGGTGTCACATATTCGCTCACATCGGCTATGGCTACATACAGAGTTGTGTTGTTGTCATCCCAGTAAATGGCATCGTCAAAATCTTTTGCAGTAACCGGGTCGATGGTGCAAAACGGCAAATCTCTTAAATCTTTTCTATTTGGATATTTGTGTGCATCAACGGGTTTAAAAGATTTTGCGATTTCTAAAACTTCCTCAGAAAATTCGTCATGTTTGTTGAATTGTGCTAAAACTATCTTCTCGTCAACCAGAGGGTCGTTGATGTTTCCAAGTTTTTCCATAACGGCATTTTCTTGATTGTCGATTTTAAAGACATCGCCGACTTCATAAGCGTTTAGTTTCTCATCGCTCATCTCTGCACCGATTGGAAAATCGGTTTTGAGGTCAACCAAAGAGCGATGTGCGCCTTTTTGAATAATGTAAGCAACACTGTAACTCACGGCACGACCTACAATTTCTGCTATCTTTGCACTTGGAGCTCCCATCTTGCCTAAAAGCCTTTGGGCAATGATGAGGTCTCCCTCTTTCGCAGTTCCTAAATCGCCTTCGCCAATAAATAGATCACGGACATTCTCGCCGATGACATTCAGATAGGCTGTCCCTTTTTGAACAAGCCCTAGAGTCCCTGCGCGGTATTTTGAGTTAAATTTATAAACATTATCTTTAAAAGTGAGATATTTTTTTGTCATGAAATTATTTACATGTACTTTTTCTTCGGGGGTGATGTCTTGCTCACTCAAACCAAGAGTGAGCCTAATAAGTAGGGATTTCAAAGGGGATTATCGAGCGCTTTCTAGAGCTTTGTCAAAGCTTTCCATGTCAAGCTCATATTTTACGATAAGCTCTTTGGCGGCTGCTACGCTTTCATCTGTCATAACACCGTTTATAGGTACAGCTGTTCGAACAACTTTTAAAATACTTGCTGCTTTTTGGTATTCAGGGTCTGCTTTTTCAGGCTCTTGACAATATTTTATAACTTCAATAAGACCTTTTTCAAATTTCCACATAGCAAATATTGTAGAACTTACATCTGGGGTATCTGTGCCAACTATTTTTAACTCAGCTGCATCAACATCTTGAAGCTCTTTGAGGGCATCACGAAACTCTGTCTGTTTTTTGTCTGCCATAATTTCTTGGGCGATAAGAACTTTGCCAATCTCAACAAGAAATGCTGCCGGAGAGAGTACGCCTAAAAGTTTGTTCTCTTTTCTTATGCACCAAGCAGTTGTGAGGGCATGCTGTCTTTTAGAGAGTTCGGAGAACATCTCATT
>JAUSKV010000044.1 GCA_030646745.1 Sulfurimonas sp.
GAGAGGAAACATGTACCGCTTGTTGGAATTTTATTTCCGGCAGAGATTTGAGCTTTTGCAAAACTGATACCAAAGTTTGAACTGATACCCATAACTTCGCCGGTAGATTTCATCTCAGGGCTTAGAGTTAAATCTGCACCATAGAGTTTATGGAAAGGAAAAACTGCCTCTTTTACAGAAACATGGTCTTTGAGAAGAGGTTTTAAAAGCCCGTTTTCTTCTGTTACAATGTTGTAGTTATCATAGTATTTTAGGGCACTTCTAAGAGTCTCTCCAACCATAACACGCGTTGCAACTTTTGCTAATGGCATGCCGGTCGCTTTGCTTACAAACGGAACAGTTCTACTTGCTCTTGGATTTACTTCGATAAGATAAATCTCGTTTTTAAAAATAGCATATTGAACATTCATAAGACCAACTACTCCAAGACCAAGGGCAATAGTCTTAGTCTGCTGCTCTACATTTGCAATCATCTCTTTGGAGAGATTAACAGGAGGAAGAGAACATGCGCTATCACCTGAGTGAATTCCCGCCTCTTCGATATGTTGCATAACAGAGCCGATATAAACATCTACACCGTCACAAATTGCATCCACATCTAGCTCTATTGCTTGGTCTAAAAATTTATCTATTAAAACTGGTGCGTCATTACTTACTGATATTGCTAAATCCATGTATTGCTTCAGCTCATTTTCTGAGTAAACGATGCGCATACCGCGACCACCCAAAACGAAAGATGGGCGAACAAGTACAGGATAGCCTAATCTCTCAGCTATGACATAAGAGTCCTCTTTTGTTCTTGCAAGTCCATTTTCCGGCTGTTTGAGTCCATGTCTTATAACAAAGTCAGAGAACTTCTCTCTATCCTCTGCTAAATCAATTACAGCAGAAGGAGTACCTGAGATTTTTGCACCAATCTCTGTTAAGGCATTTGCAAGTTTGAGGGGAGTTTGCCCGCCAAAGTGAACAATAATTCCATCTGGATTTTCGTTTTCAACTACTGCTCTTACATGTTCAAAGTCTATCGGCTCAAAGTAAAGAACATCAGAAGTATCGTAGTCTGTTGAAACTGTTTCAGGGTTACAGTTGTACATGATTGTCTCAATGTCCATCTCTTTGAGTGCAAAAGCGGCATGAACGCAGCAGTAGTCAAACTCTATACCCTGCCCAATTCTGTTTGGACCACCGCCTAAAATAAGAACTTTTTTCTTATCGCTTACTCTGTTTTTGACATTTGGCAGTTTTGTTATGTTTGTTGTTGAGTAGAGGTAGGGAGTGAGAGCTTCAAACTCTGCTGAACATGTATCCACCTCATTGTACTCAAAATTTACAGCTAAATTTTTTCTAGCCTTATAAACATCATTTTCACTTACTTTTACATTTGAGTTTTTTGCGATAAGTTGAGAGATTCGTTTATCCGAAAAACCATCTACTTTCAGGCTTCTCATAAACTCTTTATCCGTTAAAACTTTATCTGTGATTGTACTTTCAGATTTTATAATCTCTTCTAGCTGGTATAAAAACCAAGGGTCAATCTGGCATGTGGAGAACATCTCTTCTACGCTCATTCCGCGGCGAAAGCCCTCAGCTACATAAAGAATACGGTCTGCATTTGGACGGCGAATCTCATGTTGTACAAATTCCGTTTCTGCATTTATCTCATCGAAGCCGCACAGACCTGTCTCCAACGAGCAGAGAGCTTTTTGAATAGATTCTTTAAAAGTTCGTCCGATTGCCATAACTTCACCGACTGATTTCATGCTTGTGCTGAGTGTATTTTCAGCTTCTGGAAACTTTTCAAATGTAAATCGTGGAATTTTTGTGACAACATAATCGATTACTGGTTCAAAAGATGCAGGTGTTCCTGTGATGTCATTTGTGATTTCATCAAGGGTAAAACCTACGGCCAAAAGTGTTGCAACTTTTGCAATCGGGTAACCTGTAGCTTTAGATGCAAGAGCAGAAGAGCGGCTTACTCGAGGATTCATCTCGATTACAATCATTCTTCCGGTTTTTGGGTCGATTGAGAACTGAACATTACTTCCACCCGTATCGACACCAATCTCTCTTAAAATGTCAAAAGAGGCATTACGCATTCTTTGGTATTCTTTATCGGTTAAAGTAAGGGCAGGGGCAACAGTGATGCTATCTCCTGTATGAACGCCCATCGGGTCGAAGTTTTCTATTGCACATACAATGATACAGTTATCCGCTTT
This sequence comes from Sulfurimonas sp., assembly GCA_030646745.1. GTDB lineage: Bacteria > Campylobacterota > Campylobacteria > Campylobacterales > Sulfurimonadaceae > Sulfurimonas. The sequence continues at coordinate 2,217 of JAUSKV010000044.1, forward strand.
GTCACGGATAACCTCCATCTCATACTCTTTCCATCCAAGAAGAGACTCTTCAATTAGGATTTCACTCACAGGAGATTCATCTAATCCGCGAGCTGCGAGTTTTTTGAACTCATCCATGTTGTACGCAACACCGCTTCCACCGCCTGCAAGGGTAAACGAAGCTCTAATAATTATAGGAAAACCTATCTCATTTGCAGCTTCGAGTGCATCATCCATATTGTAGGCATATTTTGAAAACGGTAAATCCATGCCGATTTTTATCATGGCATCTTTGAATGCCAGACGGTCTTCGCCTTTGTGGATAGCTTCAGGAGTTGCACCCAAAAATTCTATCCCTTCAAGCATCCCTTTATTATACATGCTCGTTGCAACATTGAGTGCTGTCTGCCCACCCATGGTAGGTAAGATAGCATCTACATTCTCTTTTTTTATGATTTTTGCAATTACATCTTCTTTGATTGGTTCTATGTATGTTCTATCGGCAAACTCTGGGTCTGTCATAATAGTCGCGGGATTTGAGTTTATGAGAACTACGCGATAGCCCAACTCTTTTAATGTTTTAACTGCTTGTGTTCCCGAGTAGTCAAACTCACATGCTTGTCCAATGATAATTGGACCGGATCCAATAAGTAAAATCGTCTTAATATCGGTGCGTTTTGGCATTTTTTACCTTTTAAATATATGTACAAAAAAATTTGTTTATTATAGGTAAAAGGCACTTAAAATTTGATGAGTTTTTGCTATTTTTTCTAATGTCCAAAGGTGTATATAAGAGAAACTAATCCTGAATAGATAGAGTCATCTTCTACTATTGGGCTGTTTGTGGCTTGGACAGAAAGTTTTTCGGCCTTTATGTTCATAAATATCGATAAACTATCCACTAGAGGGTATTTTATGTAAGTTTGTACACCGTATTGAAGAGAATTTTCCGTGTTGTATGCAGCTCTTGAAGCTGTAGCCTCATTTGGATTGACGCCATAGTAGTAGTTCATAAAACTGGATGAATTGAGTGTCAATAGTAAACTAGGGTAAAAAGTAAGATTATTATGCTCAAATTGATAACCAAGCTCTGATTTTACAATCCAAGTGTCATGGCGGGCTAGTACATCTGTTAATGCCATAACTTCAATATATGCATCATAAACATTAGCACTAAATGCTACACCGCCTTCTACTGAGCTTTCTCTATCTGACATACCTGTGAGGTAGAGAGAATCTGTTGCTCTGTATTGATTTACTCTAGGCTCTGCCGTTAAAGAAAATCCCCATCCGTAATCCTCTTGTTTATTACCCAAAAAATAGGCTCCGACTCTTGTCCATTTAACATAAAAAGTTGAGTTATCAAAGAATATAACAGGGGAGGGAGTTGTTATTGTGCCAACATCTTTGTATGGCTGGGTCTGCATGTACGCGCCTGCACCTAAGGTTACTTTTTCTGCCATTAAAGTAGAAATCAACGCAACTAAAAAAATAATATATCTCATCGAATACTCCGAATCATGTGAAAATAGTTAGGGTCATTGCCCCCATAATATTGCTGTATAACAGCATCCTGATACCCCTGTGATTTTGTAACAGAGAGTACTTTGCCAACTTTTAAGCCTTTGATAAAGATATTATCTAATCCTGAGCTGATTACTTCATCCCCCTCTTTTATATTAAACCATGCAGGTATAAATTTAACAACCAAATATTCAGAGTTATTCCCATGCGCAATTCCCGGTGCTAAACTTTCTCCTACGAAAACAGCGTATGAACTTTTTACATCTTTGTTTAAAAGACCTAAAGGTTTCCCATTCTTAGGCACCACAATTCCTGCAACAAGTTCATTGTGCGTTAATCCATATATTTTTGAAGGGTCATAGTTTTTTACATCTAGCCAAACTCTATTTAAGTCACCAAACTCTTCATAAGAGAGTGTTCTAACAAGTTCAACTTCAGGATTAGTTTTTAGGGTTGAATTATTTTCTTTGAGCAGATCATTTATCTCAGAAGCTAACTGCTGCATAACGAGGTGATTATTTTCATACTTTTTTAGATTCTTCTCAAGAAGTGCTATCTGCTGAGCTTGAAAAGTGTGTTTATTGATTTCGTTTTCTACAAACTCTATGGAATTATGATAGTTTAACTTGAAGAAGTTAAGTGAAGAGATGATTGGCGCTTGAATAGCATCACTATAATAAAGCGCACCCATAAAGAGCGCAGCAAATATAAAAATAAAGCTAAATAGCTTTTTACTCATTTTCGAATAGTTCTTGTAGGAGGTCTATCTCTTCAAGTGCACGACCGGTTCCTCGTGCTACGGCTAGTAGCGGCTCGTCCGCAACATATACCGGAATTCTTACGATATCGGATAGGTATTTGTCCAATTGACGTATGAGTGCTCCACCGCCGGTTAGGATGATGCCGTGATTTACAATATCTCCTGCCAAGTCAGGGGGCATTTTTTCAAGCACATCTCTTAGTGCTTCGGCTATCTCTTTGAGTGGTTCAATCATAGCCTCCCTAGCATCTTCACTTGTTAATTCTACAGTGCTAAGTAAACCTTCTACCTGGTCTCTTCCGTTTACTACCATTGTGAGTTCTACATCAAGAGTAACAGCAGTGCCTATATTTATCTTAATCTCTTCTGCTACTCTTTCACCGATAAGCAAGTTATACTTTTTTCTTACATAGTTGATTATGCCTTGGTCAATTTTATCACCGGCAGTACG
>JAUSKV010000046.1 GCA_030646745.1 Sulfurimonas sp.
GATCCAATAATTAATATTTCGAGAGTGCAAAACAGGGTTCGTTTTGGTGGTCATAGTGTTCCGGAAGAGAAAATTGTAAGCAGATATTATCGCTCACTTGAACATCTGAGTGAAGCTATCAAATATTCAAATCGAGCGTATATATTTGATAACTCAAATCATTCGCGAACTTGGATTGCTGAGATTACACAAGCTAAAGAGATAGATATTAAGATTGATAAAATACCTGCTTGGTTTAATGAGTATGTTTTAAAAAAATTTAGCCAAGAAGAGTTTGCAAAATGAAATTTTACAGTGGTTTTTCTCTCAAAAATGAGTCCTATCTCTTTGAGGCATTTATAAAAGATACGGAGTTTACGGTATGTGGATTTAGTTATGGGGCTATTAAGGCATTTGAATATGTTAAAAAAGAGTTGGCATGTGGAAATAGAATCGACACTTTGCAACTCTTCTCTCCTGCCTATTTTCAGTCAAAAACAAGAGAGTTTAAACAACTTCAGCTGATGGCATACAGACGAAATGAGGAAGTGTATCTGAGACAGTTTATAAACGCATGTTTTGCTCCCTATAGTGTCAAGCCCTTAGAGCACTCCGTGACAATTTTAGAAGAGCTAGACGAACTTCTCCATTTTCAGTGGGTTTTTGATGAACTTCAAGAGATAGTAGAGCAGGGAGTAAAGATAGAGGTGTATCTGGGTTCGGAAGATAGAATCATCGATGCAGAGAGTGCAAAACACTTTTTTTTACAAGTGGCAACCGTGACTTATATCAAAAATGCAAACCATTTTTTACAAATAAATTAGAGGAACAAACAATATGGCAGAGATTAAAATAGGCGTAATTACGGCAAGTGACAGAGCAAGCAAGGGAATATATGAAGATATTTCAGGTGTTGCAATACAAGATACCATGAAAGAGTATTTGAGCAGTGAATTTGAGATAGTTTATAGATGTATCCCCGATGAGCAGGATATTTTAGAGCAGACAATGATAGAGCTTTGCGATGAAGCAGGGTGCTGTTTGGTTGTCACAACGGGTGGAACAGGTCCGGCACTGAGAGATGTAACTCCTGAAGCTACGGAGAATGTTTGCCAAAAAATGATGCCCGGGTTTGGTGAACTTATGCGTCAAGTGAGTCTGCAGTATGTTCCAACGGCAATTCTCTCAAGACAAACGGCGGGAATCAGAGGCAAATCCCTCATCATTAATTTACCGGGAAAACCAAAATCTATCCGTGAATGTTTGGACGCAGTTTTTCCTGCTGTTCCTTACTGTATAGATTTGATTGAAGGTCCATTCATTGAGACAAATGAGGATGTTATCAAGGCTTTTAGACCTAAAAAATAGAAGGTTCTTACACTAGACTTCTTGCAAAACTCAAAACTAAGCGAACGATTCTGCAGCGTAAGCGAAGCCTTAGTGAGCGTGTTTTGAGTTTTGCAAGAAGCTTACTATTTTTACAACTAAATTTTGTAAAATTTTGTTCGCCATAAAAATTTATACGACTTTGAGCCTATAACCCTCTCCATGGTGTGTTTCTATGGTGAGGGGAGCAAATTTTTCTCTTGCTCTGGAGATGAGTTGACGCATGCTTCCCTGCGATACAACCTCCTTATTCCATACATATTCAACTATCTCATAAGTGCTTACTACTTGATTTTTTCTTTCAACTAGCAGGGTCAAAAATAGATTTTCTTTTATAGTTAATTTTATTTCTTTACCCTCACAGTAGAGGATTCTATTGCTCATGTCGTAGGTAATATTTTGGTTTAAATAAATTTTTTCTACTAGGTTGTTTTTATATATGATGATGGCAAGTTTTATGATTTTTAGTAAGCTGTCGCTATTGTAAGGTTTGCTCATATAATAGAAGTGATTTGTTTCTGCAACATCTTCGAGTGTCTCGTCATCACCATGTGCGGTTAAGTAAATAACAGGTATGTTCTTTACTAAATTAAGCTTTTTTACTAGGTCGATGCCGTTTACATTCCTATCACCTAAATTTATATCGGTAATCATTAAATCAAAAGTGCCTTTTGAAATATATTTGAGTGCAATATCCGGAGAATGTGCAAGAAGTACTCTATACCCCGCATTCGTTAAATCATATTCCAATGCTTTTGTAGTAATAGAGTTATCCTCTATGACCAATATATTAAATTTAATCAAATTAAACCTTCAATAATGAGTTATTTTTAAACATTCACAACATATTATATTAAGCTTGTGACATTGATGTCACATGTTATTTATTTAATTCAAAAGATTTTAAATTTCACTAATCATCCAATGACACCAATCATAAGTCGCTGTGTCAACTAATTGAAATAATAAATAACTTCTAAAGTATTAAATGTAACAACTATGTAACAACTATGTTGCATCCATGTTACACCTTGATGTTACATTACCGCATCTTAAAATTAAGGAAGTGTGATGAAGACAAAAAGTAAAAAACACATTAGTTTAGTGCTTAGCACTTTTATACTCGGTTCTATGGGGCTAGTAGGTTGTAGTAGTGACAGCGGTGGAAGTTCAGAGCCGGCAGTAGTAGCAGAAAAACCGATAATAGCAAAAACCGTTTCCGGAATTGCTGTCGATGGTTATATTAAATTAGCAACCGTAACTTTAAATGGTTTGAGTACTCAAACAAATGATATCGGTATATGGTCTATGTCTTATACCGGAAATAATAGCCATGTTATATCCGTAAAAGGCGGAATCGATACAAGTACGGGTAAACCTTTTGAAGGTACTTTAAAAGCGGAACTTGGTGCAGATGGTGTAAATGTTGCTGTTACTCCTTTATCTACATTAGTAAGTTCTTTAGTTAAAAATGGTGAAACAAAGGCAGCAGCAAGTGCAAAAATCGCTACACAATTAGGTATTTCTGAGGCTACACTTGCAGGAGATCCAATTGCTATTTTAGCAACAGGTACGACTGAGCAAAAGAGTGAAGCGGCACAAGCTATGAAGAGTATTTTGATAGTTCAAAAAGCAGCAGAGGCATTTGCAAAATCTATGGGTGATTCCGGCAGCGATAATTATGAGGCAACATTTGCCGGCATGTATGATGTAATTGCCGCACAACTCGGCAGTGCAGCAGCATCCGCAACGACTGTCTCAGCGTTTGACACAGTTATGGCAAATACTTCCGGTCTTACAACGGCACTACAGGCAAATTTAGCTTCAACAATAACAGATCCACTTATGAATGATAGATTACAAGCTGCTTCAGGGAGTGTTGCAACTATTATTACCTCTGTACATAGTATTTCTAATGCTGATATTGCAAATAATGCAGATTCGGCTGCAAAAGCTGTTGAGCAACTCACAACTCTCATTGAAAATCAGCTCGTTCTCATATCAAGTTCTACAACTCTAGCGGCAATTGGTACAGCCCAAACAAATGCTGCTGTAGTTACAGAGCAGAATGATATTGCTAATCTAGTGAATGACTATACTACAAATCCAAATTTAGGTGTAACAGATTCAGTTGTAACTCCTCCGGTCGTTGACCCGGTTGTTCCTCCGGTTGTTGACCCGGTTGTTCCTCCGGTTGTTGACCCGGTTGTTCCTCCGGTCGTTGACCCCGTTGTTCCTCCGGTTGTTGACCCCGTTGTTCCTCCTGTCGTTGTTCCTCCGGTTGTTGACCCGGTTGTAACTCCTCCAAGTTCTGGCGGCGGAGATTCTACGCCTGCAGTAACTACACAAACAGTCTCTGTTACAGCAACAGGAAGTAGCGATGCCGGCTCTCTTGCAAGTACATACAACTTCACAGCAGGAACTTACACTTACGCTATCGCAAACTTTAACGACGGCGATATTTTGGATTTCCCTGCCGGTAATAACCCTACCATGATAAATACAAGTTTTACGGATGGAAATCTTACGGTTCAATGGGCAAATGACGGCAATGTAATTCTAGTGAACCTCTCAAATATTCCAACGGCAGACGATGCAAGCATACTTGGAACTACAAGTTTCAAAACAGCATTCGGAACGAGTTCAATCCAGTAGTAGTCCTTTTGCGTCTTCCCAGTCATTGCGAGGAGCAAAGCGACGCGGCAATCTTAAGAGTGCCTTCCAAAGGCTAACAAAACCTTATAAATCTCGAAAAACAGAGTTTTTCGTAGCTTTAAGGGGTTGTAGGGACATTTGTCCCTGCCACTTAAACGGACGCGTTCGTTTAAGTGTATAACATAAAAAAACAAGGAAAATAAGATGTCAAAGGTATTTTTAACAGCAGGTAAAACAGGATATGAAGTTGCAAATTTAGGTGATAGTTTTTATGGTTCTACGGGAACAGAAAGCGTATCTATTAATTCAAATGTAACAGGCATAATAGTTGATTCAAATATGGAAAGCGTAACACTAGCCGGTGCTATGAGCACTTATTCATTTCAGCAAGCAGGAAATGTTTTGAGTATTTATACAGCTGATGGCGTTACACTTGTTACAAGTATGGTAATCGGCGATAGCGGATCAACACTTATCATGAATAGTGTATCGTATCATGTAGCAGTAGAAGCAGACCAAATGATGAAAGTAGGAGATGAAAAAGTTGGAGTTCAGACACTTACAACGGGTGTAGATAACTTAACCGGAACAGTTGCAAATGACACATTTAACAGCACCTTCGGTAATGGCAATCCTGATACTTATACGCTTGAAACTGCCGATGTTCTCAATGGCGCTGCCGGCATAGACACTCTCAATGTCACGACTGCGGCTGAGGCTAGTACTCCAACTGACGCTCTATGGACTAATACAACTAATTTCGAAAAAATTGTGTTCAGTTCAACAGGTGTGGGTGCACAAGTTATTACTACAGGTGCTAATTTTGCGGCAGCATTTACGACAGGTGCGGAAGTGAGTGTAGAAACTTTTGACGGTGCGATTACTCTTGACATGACAGGATATACGCAAGCAACAACAGTGAATACTACAACACACGGAGCATCATCTGCACAAACTATTACAACGGGTACTGGAGCGGCTTCTGTAAATGCAACTACTCTTCTGGCCGGCGCACAAACTATCTCGGGTGTGAACCTTAATACGGTACATGCAACAGTCCTTGGAGCAGGTGCTCAGACAATTACAAGTATGAGCACATCAGCTGTAACGGTAGTTGCGGATGCTTTTAATGGTGCACAAACAATTACAACAGGTGTAGGTGCCGATAGTGTAACAACGACTTCTGCTGCGGGAACAATCAATACAATTACGACTGGTGCAGGGAATGATACTATCGTTGCAAGTCTTGGTAGTGATACTATCACGGGCGGTGCCGGTGTAGATATTATGACAGGCGGTTCGGGTACTGACACATTTTTAATTGCAGCTCCTGATACCGGTATCACTCTAGCAACTGCAGATACTATTACTGACTTTACTGCCGGTGATGTGATTAATGCAACTTCAATTGTTGGAGGTGCAACTATAGTGGATGGTTCCGGTTTTGCTGATTTTGATGCTTTCGTTGCAGCAGCAAATGCTGTATATACTGTTAATACAGCTGCATATATCGCATATAATGCTGCAAATAGTGGCGATGCTTGGGTTCTTCTTGATCATGATAACAGTGATTCAGTCACTACAGGCGATTCAATAGTTGTTCTCTCCGGTGTTAACACTGCTACTAAAATCGATGTTGTTGCTCCAATGATAACTTCTGCGGCGGTATCAGCAGACGGTCGAAGCATCGTAGTAACACACTCTGAAGCGTTAACAGGTACACCTGAAGCAGCGGATTACGGAGTAACTTTAAGTGCCGGCAGTACAAATATAACCGGTGCTACAATAGGTTCAGGTGTAGACTCAAACAAGGTTACTATAACTTTGTCTGACACTGTTACATCTACTATAAATGTAACAAATCTTATTTATACAGCTGACCCTCTCCACCCTATTCACGATACTGCAACGAGTGCTAACAGTCATGCTACACAAACATTAAATGCAGTGACGAACAGTTCTGCAGTTGTAGCTTCCACTTTTACAACAGCTGTGGATAACTTAACCGGAACTGCTGCTGATGATATGTTTAATGGCACACATGGCGATGGAAATGCATCAAATACATTTCAAGCCGGAGATGTCCTTAATGGTAGTACAGGTACAGACACTTTGCACATCACTACCGGAATTGAAGCTAGCTCACTCACTGATGTTCTATTTGCTAATAAACTCGGTTTTGAAAAAGCTGTGTTCAACTCAACAGGTGCCGGTGCACAAACTATCACTACAGGAACTAATTTTGAAGCAGCATTTGCGACAGGTGCAGATGTAAGTGTAGAAACTCTAGAAGGTGCGATTACTCTTACCATGGATTCTTATACACATGCTTCAACAATTACAACTTCAACAGTCGGTGATGGAGCGCAAACAATTTTAACAGGTTCAGGCGCTACAACAGTGAATGCAACATCCCATGCAGCGGGTGCTCAAACTATTAACGGTGCAGGTCTTACTACGGTAAATGCAACTATTGTAGGTGCAGGTGTTCAGACAATCGGTACGACTGCAGGTCAAAATATTGTTACGGTAAATGCAACAATTCAAGGAGACGGTGCTCAGCAAATTACGAGTACTAGCACATCTGCTGTTACAGTAGTTGCGAATGCTTTTAATGGTGTGCAGACGATTGTAACGGGTTCAGGAAATGACAGCGTAACAACAACATCTGCTTCAGGGACGAACAACTCAATTGATACAAATGCAGGCGACGATGTTATCGTAGCAAGCGCAGGGAATGATACTATCACGGGTGGTTTAGGTAAAGATACTATGACTGGCGGCGAGGGTAGAGATATATTCGTATTTGCAGACGGTGATACAGGTACAACTATAGAAACTGCAGATATTATTACCGACTTTAATTCGGCGGATGATATTATTCAAGCACCGGCAGGAGCTTTAATTATAGCAAATGGTGCTGCTTTAGATTTTACGACTTTCTCTGCTGCAGCGAATGCTGCATTCGCTGGCGGAGCTACTAATGACGATAAATTTATCGCATATAATGCTGCAGGAACCGGTAGTGCTTGGGTTGCTATCGACCATGACAATGACGGTACATTAGATTCAGTAGCTGTTTTGAGTGGTGTGGATGTTGAAAGTAAATTAACAGTAACCACGCTTACAATTGGTACGGATACAATTACGGGAACTGCCGTTGCTGATACATTTAATGCTACTTACGGAAATGCAAGCACACCAAAAACGATTCAAGCTGAAGATGTTCTCAATGGCGGTGCCGGCATAGACACTGTAAACATTGTTACAGGAGCTGAGGCTAGCACACCGCTTGACGGCTTATGGACGAACAAAACAAATTTTGAAAAAGTTGTGTTCAGCTCAACAGGCGATGGTGCACAAACTATTGTTACGGGTACTGATTTTCTAGCAGCATTTGCAACAAGTGCAGATGTAAGTGTAGAGACGCAAGCAGGTGCAATTAATGTTGACATGGGTTCTTATACACATGCTTCAGCAATCACAACATCATCTATCGGTGCGGGTGTGCATACTATTGTAACAGGTTCAGGTGCTACAACTGTAAATGCAACAACCCATGCGGCAGGTGCTCAGACTATTAACGGTGCCGGTCTTACGACGGTAAACGCAACCATTGTTGGTGCAGGTGTTCAAACAATCGGTACAACTACAGGTGGAAATATTGTTACAGTCAATGCAACAATCCAAGGAGACGGTGCACAACAGATTACAAGTACAAGCGCATCCAATGTTACTATAGTTGCAAATGCACATAATGGTGTGCAGACGATTGTAACGGCTGGAGGGAATGATAGTGTAACAACAACATCTGCTTCTGGAGTGAACAATACAATTACTACTTATGCAGGAATTGATACTATCGTAGCAGGTGCTGGTAACGATACTATCACGGCTGGAACAGGTAAAGATACTATGACAGGCGGTGCGGGTAGAGATATATTTGTATTTGCAACAGGCGATACGGGTACAACTTTAACAACTGCAGATATTATTACTGACTTTAGTTCTGAAGATATTATTCAAGCACCGGCGGGATCTTTAATTATAACAAACGGTTCTGCTTTGGCAGATTTTGCGGCTTTCTCTACAGCTGCTAATACCGCATTTGGTGGTGGAGCTACTATGGACGATAAATATGTCGCATACAATGCTGCCGGTACTGGGGATGCTTGGGTTGCTATTGACCATGATAATGATGGTACATTAGATTCTGTGGCTGTTTTGAGTGGTGTAAACCTTGCAAGTAAAATTACAGATGTTGCTGCTCCGGCAATACTTTCAGCGGAGGTAGCAGCAGATGGTAAAAGCATTGTAGTAACACACTCTGAAGTGTTAACAGGAACACCTGAAGCAGCTGATTACGAAGTAACTTTAAGTGGTGGTTCTACAACTTCAGTAACCGGTGCTACACTAGGAACGGGTGCAGATGCAAATAAAATTACACTGACTTTATCTAATGTTGTTCTATCTACTTTAAATGTAACAGATCTTGTTTATACATCAAGTGCCGGAGTTGCAGACTCTATCAAAGATGCATCGATTCTCTCTAACAAAGCGACTACGCAAACATTGGCTTCAGTGACTAACAATTCTGCGAATACAACTTACACACTTACTCTGGACACGGATACTTTGACTGGAAGTGCTGCTGCTGACACATTTGCCGGTACTTTTGGTGTTGGTGTTGCAACAACTTATACACTTGGAGTTGCTGATGTTCTTGATGGCGGTGCTGGCATAGACACTCTGAATGTCACTACTCTCCTAGCTCAGGCGAATTCACCGACTGACGCTCTGTGGGCTAATAAACTAGGTTTTGAAAAAATTGTTTTCAACTCACTAGGCGATGGCGCACAAACTGTGATTACAGATGCTAATTTTGCATTAGCATTCGCGGATGGCGCAGATTTTAATGTGCAAACTCTTTTAGGTGCGATTACTGTTACCATGACTGGATATTTGGATACTGCAACAATCAATACAACAACAATCGGCACTGGTGCACACACTATTACAACCGGAACAGGAGTGGCTTCTGTAAATGCAACATCTCTTGCAGCAGGTTCACAAACTATCAACGGTGTCGGTCTTACTACCGTAGATGCAACAATTAATGGAGCAGGTGATCAAACAATCGGTACTACTACGGGTGGAAATATTGTTACGGTAAATGCAACAATCCTCGGAGCAGGTAATCAGACAATTACAAGTACAAGTGCATCAGCTGTAACAGTAGTTGCGGATGCCTTTGCCGGTGATCAGACGATTATAACCGGTGCAGGAAATGACAGTGTAACAACTACATCTGCTGCCGGAACGACCAATGCAATTACTACAAATGCAGGGAATGATACTATCGTCGCAAGTTTGGGTGATGATACTATCATTGGCGGTGCCGGTGTTGACACTATGACAGGCGGTTTAGGTGCAGATACATTTGATTTTGGAGCTTCTGCTACAGGTATCACTTTAGAAACTGCGGATACAATTACCGACTTTACAACAGCGGATGATGTTATTACTACATTATTGTCTGAAGGAGTTGTAACTATAGTTGATGGTGTTGGATTCACTTTTAATACTTTCCTTGCAGCTGCTGCTGCCGCATTCGTTGACGGAGGAGAAGTCGCATATATCGCATACAATGCTGCGGGTACAGGCAATGCTTGGGTTATTAATGATGCAGATACTACTGATTCAGTAACTGCACTCGATACACTCATTATTCTAACAGGTGTGAATCTTGTTGGTGAAATTGCTATCGGCGATATCGCTTAATCTGATTGAATCTCTCTCTTTCCCCCTCCCAGAGAGGGAAAGCCTTTTCTCATGTCACAGTATTTGATGTGGTGGAATGCAGAATGAATCATTGATTTGTTAGATAGAATCGTAGGATATTTTAGGATAAGTTCAATAGAGTTGTTGCATAACTATCTTTTTAGTTATGCAACAACTCTACTCTTTTTTTGTCATTTTTTTTGTAAATCATCCATGGCTATTTTTACTTGATTTCTGCCATGTTCTTTTACATCATACAAAGCTTTATCTGCTCTGCCTATTGCAATATCTAAGGTGTCATTTTCATGTATTTTTGTTATTCCGAATGAAGCTGTTTTGCTGCCTACATGCTCAAATATTTTTTCTTCTATCTGCTTTCTCACTCTTTGTGTAATTTCATAAGCATCTTCTATGGAAGTTTTTGGAAGAAGTATTAAAAACTCTTCTCCTCCCCAACGACCTATGACATCTGTGTCTCTAAATACTTTTTTAAGCTCCAAAGAGATAGTCTGAAGAAAAATATCGCCTTCATTATGTCCATAAACATCATTCACTAATTTGAAATTGTCTATATCCATCATGACGATACAAAGCTCTGTTTTATAGCGATTCGATTGTCTTTTTTCATATACAAATGTCTCTTCAAACTTATATCGGTTATATAAACCCGTCAGCTTATCGGTAGAAGATAAAATTTCAAGAGCTTTTTTCTCTTCAATGAGCCGTGCATTTGTACTCTCAAGCGCTTTGATTCGAAATCTTAGTTTGTTAGACTTTTTCAAAAATGAAAATCTAGACATAATATTACACCTCTATAAAGGCGAAAACTTCGACATTTTGATGCAACTCTTTTAGTTTTTGTACAGCTTCTTTAATAGTGTACGCCCTAATATCCGCTACTGCCATTTGATTTACTAGAAATGATTTATATCTGATTCTAAAAGTTCCCATTTGCATATCCTTTGATTGTATTGCACAAAGTTTACAAAAAACATGTCACGCATATGTGATATTTTTAAATGTGACGGCTATGTCACAACCTAATGTTACATTACTGTATTTTAAATCGGGGATACAAAATGGCAGGGAAGCTAATCTTAATTGTAGATGATGATGAGATAACTTTGGAGATGATAGGTTATACATTGGAAGATGAGGGCTACAAGGTTATTAAATCTACAAATAGCAGGGATGCAATTGAACTTGCAGAAAAAAATTCACTCTTTCTTAATGCAGTACTTATGGATCTTGTCATGCCGCAAAATGACGGTTTTATGGCAATAAGAACCATGAAGGGTCGAAGAAGTTTAAGGCTTATTCCAATCATGGCTTTAACTGCATCCAATGATAAAGAGTCGGTTTTAAAAGCTTTTAATGCCGGAGCAGATGATTATTTGACGAAACCTTTTGATCCTGAGGAGCTACTATTCAGAGTAAAAGCACTTTGCAAGATTACGGATTTTGTACGACGATGGCAAGCTTTTGCCAAATAAAGGAGACTAAATGATACATTTTGATTCTATAGACCGAGCTACCATTCTTGTGGTAGATGATACGCTTGATAATCTCACTCTCATGTCGGGTTTACTAAAAGATTTATATAGAGTTAAAGTTGCAAATAGCGGCGAAAAAGCACTCAGATATCTTGAGAGTGACTCCATGCCCGATTTGATACTCTTAGATATTATGATGCCCGGACTCTCCGGCTATGATGTTATTAAAGAGCTAAAAGCAAACCACAAAACAGAAGATATTCCGGTTATTTTTTTAACCGCGATGAGTTCGATGGATGATGAAAAAAAAGGTCTTGAGATGGGAGCCGTGGACTATATCACAAAGCCTATCTCTTCACCGATTGTTATGGCAAGGGTGAAAGTTCATATACAAAATAAGGCGGCAGCCGATTTTTTAAAAGACCAAAACAGTTATCTTGAATCTGAAATACAAAAGCGTACCCGTGAAATATCCGCAATTCAAGATGTAACTATTTTAGCTATGGCTTCTCTAGCCGAGACAAGAGATTCCGATACAGGTAATCACATCAGACGAACACAGTTTTATGTCGTAGCCCTCGCACAAAGACTCAAAAATCATCCTCGTTTTGCCCAATTTTTGAGCGAAAAAATGATAAATACACTCTTTAAGTCCGCCCCCTTGCATGACATAGGAAAGGTTGGTATTCCCGACCATATACTTCTTAAACCCGGAAAATTCACACCTGAGGAGTTTGAAATTATGAAAACACATACGACGCTTGGACGCGATGCTATTTCGCATGCAGAAAAACAGCTTGGAATGGAAGTTGAGTTTCTTCAGATTGCTAAAGAGATGGCTTTTTCTCATCAAGAAAAATGGGATGGCAGCGGCTATCCAACAGGAATAAGCGGGGATGCTATACCGATTTCCGCTAGGCTTATGGCAGTTGCGGATGTGTATGACGCACTCATTAGCCGTAGAATTTACAAAGAGGGAATGCCACATGAAAAAGCTGTTTCTATCATCGTTGAAGGCAAAAGTACGCATTTTGATTCGGATGTTGTGGATGCTTTTTTAGAGTTGCAAGAGGAGTTTCGTGCCATTGCCGCAAGATTTTGTGATAGCGATGAAGACATGGCTCTCAAAGCGCAACAGATGGCAAGATTGGAGGTGCACTCATGAAAAAATTTCTCTCACTCTTAGAGGGTATGAAGCTTAGTTTTAGGCTGCTATTTGGATTTGCTGCTGTTTTACTTATTACACTTTTTATAGGGCTTTATGGTCTCTACGCCTTTTCTATATTAAATGAAAATATAAAATCAATCTATGAAAAAGGGTTTCTTGGAGTAAGCCATTTAAAAGAAGCGAACATAAAACTTGTCCATATATCTAGGAATGTGCGTCAAATGGCACTCGCTATAGATTCCGTTTCTCAAGAAAAAGCAAAAAAGAAGATTGAACAAAATATTAAAGAGCTCTCAATTGAACTAGAAAAAGGAAAAGTGAGTGTCTATGGTGAAGAGAATATGGAACGATTACAAGATTTTAATTTCCTCTATGTTGAGTATATAGAAAATATTCATACTCTTGTATCTATGATTGATAAACGTAAAGATAGTGAGGATATATCGGTAGAAACATTTTTGAGTAGTGACTATTTTTTAGAAATAATTGAAAAAACAGAGCAAAAAATTGAAGAGATTTCTTTAGCAAAAGAAGAAGCAGCGAAAAATTCATATATCAAGGGAGAACTTATTTATGAGCAGAGTGAAAAAGTATTTTTTTACCTCTTTTTTCTGGCACTCCTCGGCGGTACGCTTTTCTCTTGGCTGAACATTCTCTCCATTCGTCGTCCTTTAGAAAATTTACGAGAATCTATTGAACAGCTAGCAAAAGGAAATCTTGATATTGTAATACCTTATACACACTTTACAAATGATGTAGGGAGCATTGCAAATTCCATAGTGGTGCTTCAAGAGGGAGCAAAAAGTAGAGAGTTGCAGCGCCTCATCAAAGAGAAGTTAGCTGAGTTTGATAAAACTCTACTGGGTATTACCTCTTTTGCAGAATTTGGAAATACCTTGCTAGCGAAGATGTCCCAATATATGGGCTTGGTTTACGGTGCCTTGTACATTGCAGATAAAAATCAAACACAACTCCTAAGAGAAGGAAGTTATGCCTGTGATAACGACATCCATGCAACAGAATTTACTTTTGGGCAGGGCTTAGTCGGGCAAGTAGCTCTGAGCAAAAAAACAATTATCCTCAAACTCGATGCTGATTCCGCAGTCGGAATTACAACAGGAATTGGAAAGTTAAACATTCATACACTGCTCCTAGCACCGGTAGTCAATAACAAAAAGGTATCGGGAGTTTTAGAAATTGGCTCATTTGATGCGTTTAATTTGGAGCAGATAGCTTTTTTAGAGGTGCTTTTACCGGCAGTAGCTATAAAATTAAGAATTTTAGAGGGCAATTTAGAAACGAAAGAGCTGCTTGAGCAAACACAAATGCAATCCATGGAACTTGCGGCATCGCAACATCAACTTTTAGTGCGTCGTGATGAGTTGGAAAGAAATAACAGCCTCCTAGCAGAACAGGCTTCGCAAATGTCACAACAAGCAGAAGAGTTAGCCCAACAGCAAGAGTCACTCCTAGAACAACAAGAAATTTTATCTCAAACAGAGGAGCGAACCCGTCTTATTTTAGGCTCGGTAAATGAAGGTATTTTGGGCTTAGATGCAGAGGGAAAAACAACCTTTGTAAATGAAGCGACCATAGAGATGTTAGGATATTCTGAGTCGGAGCTCTTTGATGCCGACATGCACACGCTCATGCATCACTCTTATGAGGATGGTTCTGTTTATCCAAAAGAGAATTCTCCTATCTATTTGACATCCGTGGATGGCGTGGGTCGTAAAATAGACAATGAAGTGTTGTGGCGTAAAGATGGCTCATCCTTTCCCGTGGAGTACGAAACTACTCCGGTTCTTAAAAATGAGCGACTTGTTGGAACGGTTATAGTTTTTAGAGATATAACCAAACGCAGGGAGATAGAAGATGAAATCAACAGAGCTAAAAAAACTGCCGAAGATGCTACAAAGGCAAAGTCGGACTTTTTAGCAAATATGAGTCACGAAATACGAACGCCCATGAATGCTATCATCGGCATGTCGCATCTAGCACTTCAAACAGACTTAAATGCGAAGCAGAGAAACTACATTGAAAAAGTCGATAATGCTTCCAGAAGTCTGCTCGGTATCATCAACGATATTCTTGATTTCTCTAAAATAGAAGCCGGAAAAATGCAGTTTGAAAATGTTGATTTCTACATTGATGATGTCATGGAACATTTAGCAGATTTGTCTGTAATAAAAGCACAGGACAAGGGTCTTGAGCTCCTTTTTGATGTTGGAATGGATGTACCGACGGGACTTGTCGGCGATGCCTTGCGTTTGGGGCAAGTCATTATAAATCTTGTAAATAATGCTATAAAATTTACGGAAAAGGGTGAAATTACCGTTTGCATACACAAAATTGCGGAGGAGGGTGAGGGTGTGCGACTTCTTTTTGAAATCAAAGATACCGGAATCGGCTTAACGCATGAGCAACAAAATAAACTCTTTAGTGCCTTTTCTCAAGCAGATGCTTCGACTACCCGTAAATACGGAGGAACAGGTTTGGGGCTTACTGTGAGTAAAAAACTTGTAGAAATCATGCAAGGGGAGATAGGAGTAGAGAGTGAATTAGGAAAAGGGAGTAATTTTCACTTCACGGCAAAATTCGGTGTTCAAAAGGAACAAAGAAACTTCTCAATGAGTCCGGAGGATGTAAAAAATTTGCGTATTTTAGTGGTGGATGATAATGCAAGTGCCAGAGAGATACTCCAAACTATGCTTACATCGCTCAAACTTGATGTAACCGCAGTAAGCAGTGGGCATGAGGCAATCGGAGAGTTAGAACAAGCACAACTAGAATATAAACCTTATGAGCTTGTTCTGATGGACTGGATGATGCCGGGTATGGATGGTTTAGAGACTATAAAACGCATTCAAGCAGATATAAAGCTCGCTAAAACACCCACCTTTATCATGGTAACAGCGTATAGTCGTGAAGAGTTGCTTCAAAATAGTGTTGGCATTGCTATTGAAGGTATTTTAGTCAAACCGGTAACTCCTTCGACTCTACTCGACAGTATTCTCAATGCACTTGGCAAGGAAGTTGCACAAAGTACAAGAAGACATGAAAAAGAGTCTAATTACAGAGAAGCAGAAAAAATTCTAAAAGGTGTCTATTTGCTGCTGGTTGAAGATAATCTTGTCAATCAAGAGTTAGCCATTGAACTCTTAGAAAATGCAGGGATAAAAGTGGATGTTGCAAATAACGGTGCCGAAGCCTTAGAAAAAGTACAAATTGCCGAATATGACGGTGTTTTAATGGATTGTCAGATGCCCGTTATGGATGGGTTTGAGTCCACGCGTCTTATTCGTAAAATTCCGAGACTCTCCAATCTGCCAATTCTTGCCATGACAGCAAATGCAATGGCAGGAGACAAAGAAAAATGTATCGAATGCGGCATGAATGACCATATCGCTAAACCGATTGATGTTGCACATCTGTTTCTCACAATGGCAGAGTGGATAAAACCAAAGCGTGTAAGCACACATGAGACACTTCAAATAGAAGGAATGGATATTAAAAGTGCATTAGGGCGTGTTGCGGGAAATGAAAAGCTTCTTCGTAAACTTCTTTTTCGCTTTTTACAAACACAATCGGATGTGATGGTTCGTATCCATAGTGCAATGGAGGGTCATGACATGCAAACGGCAATAAGAGAAGCACACACTATCAAAGGATTAGCCGGAAATATCGGTGCCGATTTGTTGTTTCAACATGCAGAGGAGCTTGAGAGAGTGCTCAAAGAGGGAGAATCGGATACTGTTAAGAGTTGTTTAGAGTTGACTCAAAATGAACTCTCAAATATTATACAGAAAATTTCAGTTGCTATCAAAGAACCGATACAAACCCTAACTCCTCCAACCGACATAGACATGGAAGCCTTAGTAGATGCCTTAAAAAAGCTCGATAAACTTTTAGAAGAACTCGATGCCGAAGCAGCAACAGCTGAAGAGGAACTTTTTGATAGTTTGGTTGCCCTCGGACATGGTATTGCTATCAAAAAAATCAAAAAAGCAATTGACAAGTTTGAATTTGAGGATGCAAGAGAGTTGCTTGCTCAAATATTAGCAAAACTTTCTACATGAAAGACAAAAGAAGGAGTAGGTTATGTCCAATTTAATAATGATGTGTTTTGCAGTTTTACTGTTAATGAGTGGGTGTGGGGATGAAAAGAGTAGCCAGAGTGATGCTATTTTGGATTCAAATATAATTAGCCACCCAGATGCGAATGCAACAATCTATTCGCATGATGATGAACTTAAATCAATTGGCAGACATGCAGCGCCACCTATGTATATCTCTATTGAAGATCCCGCTCCAAATGCTCCGGTTACGGTAGAAATTACAGGTGTCTTAGGAAGCAGTATGTATGTAACCGTAGCAGGTTCGGGTTGCGGCACTCTACAAAACACGGTGGGAGTCTCTCCTCTGACTCTAGCGGGGAATGCAGGTTCAAGCGGTTATTGCATTATAAAAGCTACTTATGATGATGGCAAGAGAGTCTCAGGTCGTTTTGTCGTAGCTGCACATGAGCCAAATTTACCGCCGATTGACTCTGAACATGGCACTTGGGTTATAGGTGAAAAACCACAAGTGTCAACGCTCTTAGATAGTGATGCAAAACGATTGGTAGGGCTTCCTGTTATATCAAAAATTGAGGGTTCTCAAGAGCTAATCAACGGAGGCTCTTCAGAATTTACCGTTTATAGCTCTAGCGGTTCTAACATTGCTGCTATTTTGGTACAAATTGGCTCTTATGACGGTTATTACGCTATTCCTGTTTATTCATCCTCAAAAAATGGAGAGTTTAAACTTCTCTTTGCCTCCGATTTGTTTACGAAACTCAGAGCCGTTCGTGCTGCTGTTGATTTAAATATTACTATTACTGTAATTGATGATTTAAATCAGGTAAGTGAGGCTTTTACTATTTTGTTATCTGCAAATGAAATAGGTTTTCGTGCAGTCGGAAGTGCGGCAAAAGTTTCCGGTAAAGTCAGTTATGAGGATTTTCCGGTTTCAAGAATCGGTTTAGGCAGTAGCAGAATGTTGCCGGTTCGCTTTGCTGAGGTTCAAGTTGTGAGGAATTTTGATAATGCAACTCTAGCCATAGGCGCTACGGACGCTTCGGGTAGATATGAGATAAGCTTTCAAAATGATGACACTGAGCATTCGGGCTACTATGTTTTAGTCTATGCAAGACAGGATAGTATTATATTAAAACAAGAAGTGAGAGATTTTTCAAGAAATGTTTATTCTTTTAAATCTGGGAGCGTGATTGATGAAATTCAAACACCGCAAAAAAGTGACATGGATATTGCCATAGAAAAAAGTAATAATGCCGGAGCTATGAATATTTTTGATGTCGGAGTGAGCTGTAGTGATTACGCACGCTTACATGGCGGAAGAGTTCCAGACAAACTAACTTTCTTTTGGCAGGTAAACGGTATCAGTGGTTCATACTTTTCTCCGCTAAACAGAGAGATTGTTATACTTGGGAAGCTATCCGACTCCGATGAGTATGATGATTTGGTTATAGGGCATGAGTATGGGCACTTTGTCATGAGCACTTATAGTAAAAGTAGCTCTCCCGGTGGAAGTCACACTTTGGCACCATCGGTTCCGGCATTAGCATGGTCAGAGGGTTGGGCAACCTATTTTTCAGCAGCGGCATTAAATAAAAGTTATTATGTAGATACCACGGCAACGGGTGTAGGTGCATATTATAGTATAGAGAGTTTGCCTAGCAGTATAACGCTTGGCAATATTGACGGTAAGCTTGAAGGGAGTTTGAGTGAGGCGGTAGTGAGTTCCGTTTTATGGGATTTATATGACAGCACAAATGAAACATTTGATACTTTGAGCGATAAATCAATTGCAATTTGGAAAATATTTACAACTTATCTCAATGGGGTCAATTTTAGAGATAGAGGAGAGTCAGGTATTGATTTGGTTGATTTTTTAGATGGCTGGTTTTGCCTAGGATATGGGGATAAAGGCTCGGATGGGGTTGGTATGGTTGGAAATGTTTGGTCAATGCATGCTTTGAGTTATGATTTTAAAGAGTTAGACGCATGCAAATAAGTAACAAAGGAGAGTGCATGGTAGTTAAATTTAAGATGAAAAGATTAAGAGGATTCATCCTCCTCTTTTTGGGTCTATTTTTGTTTAACAGTGAGATTGTAGCAGCTACAAAAGCTCCGATTGAAGGAGATTTTATTCCCTCTTCCTATGAGATAAAAAGCCCTAAAAAGGTAAAAGTTGATTTGCAATTTTTTCTGTTAATGCCGTTTAAAAAAGTGAGTGTTTCTTTAATAGTGCCAAAAGGGGTGACTCTCGTTCGCGGCGATATAATGACTATTTTTAATGATTTAAAAACTAACGAAGTTAAAATAGTATCTTATGCGTTCATGGTTGAAGATCTTAAAGAAAAACAAATTTGGGCTACCGTTAAAGTACTTGAAATCTCGGATGCAATATTGAGTAAAGACTTTTTATTTACAATTAATCCGCAGCAGAGTGCGCATCCTCCGGCAGCTTTTATTGAAGAGGGTCATCGCTAATTTTAGTATAGGGTACTAAAAGGCTGAATAAGTAATATTAGCAAGTTGTTATAGAGAGATTCTAATTCCTTTTAGTTTGAAGCTATACAGTTCTTTAAGATAGCTATTTTGAAGCTAGTCCTTGTATAGTCCGTATCCTAAGCAATTCTATTTTTTAAATTATCTTCTTCGTTTTAGTAAACTTCATAATTGATTTTGAATTGTAACGTAATAGTACTAATCTTTCATATTATTACTCACCGCGAAAGCTTACGAAATGTAATGAAGTAAACTTTCGCGGTGAGTCAGCAAACGAAGTGCGTTAGTGTTCTAAAAAGAAATGAATATAACAGTGAATAGAGCTTTATAATTTGAGGTCGAAACTTTCGACCTCAAAAGCTGATAATTTCTTAAGGTCGCAAATTGCGAC
>JAUSKV010000048.1 GCA_030646745.1 Sulfurimonas sp.
TAAAAACAAACGGATTTATACCAAACAGCTTTTGGTTCACACCTCGAAGACCCAGCCATGCACCTAAAAATGCCTTAATGCTCAGCATTATTTGAAAACTGCTTAATCCATCTGCACTAATTTTTCCAAAAATCTGAGTAATCATATAAAAGCCGCTGGCAACAGCGACCATCAAAGCATAGGGAACAACCTCTCTCACATGCACCATAATGGCTTCCCGTGCCACTTTATACTCCTCGTCGCTGAGAGAGCGGTTCATCTTAGATAAAAATAGAACATCAACAAATAAAAAGCCGCCGTAAACAAAAACAGAAAAGATGTGAATGGTGTGAATGAGTGTGTAAATGATGGTATATCCTTTTTGCGTAATGCTAACATAAAATGATTTGAATCGTAGTTTTTTTATAGTAAAATGCAAACTATTAAAAATTATTCGGAGATTGAATGAAACAAGAAAAGATAGATAAAATACCTGCATGGTTAGATTTTTTGCAGAGTGCAACGGGTCTGATTCTTGCTCTTTTTATTATGGGACATATATTCTTTGAAGCTTCCATTTTAATCAGCAACGAGATGATGTATAGAGTGACTCTTATGTTTGAAGGGTATTACTTTTTTGGAGAGACTTATCCGGGAATTGTCTCCTTTTTGGCGGCTGCAATCTTTACCATTTTTATTCTGCATGCAGCACTTGCACTTAGAAAATTTCCTTCTAGTTATAAGCAATACCGCACATTAAGAGAACATACGCAGAGAATGCAACATGAAGATAGCTCTTTATGGATGATTCAGGTAATTACGGGTTTTATGATGTTTTTTATTGGTTCAGTTCATCTTTATATTATGATGAGTCAACCCTCAAATATTGGACCATACGCCAGTTCGCACAGAGTTGTGAGTGAGTTTATGGGACCGCTCTATTTTATGCTTCTTCTTTCCGTTGTCTCACATGCCTTTATCGGATTGTATCGTTTAGCTTTAAAATGGGGATTTATGGAGGGCAAACATACAGAGATTTCTCGTGTTAGATTTAAACTTATTATGAAGGCGATGATAGCTGTTTATATCGTCATGGGTCTCTCATCCCTCGTAAAATACACCTACATCGGACTTACGCATGATTTTAGCAGCGGTGTGGAGTATAAATCAGAAACTATCCACTTGGAGAAGCACGAATGAAAATAATATATACGGATGTTTTAATCATTGGTGGAGGGCTTGCAGGTTTACGGGTTGCAACAGGCGTAAAAGAGAGGGGGCATGATGCGGTAATTTTATCGCTTGTTCCGCCAAAACGCTCACACTCTGCAGCGGCACAAGGCGGTATGCAGGCGAGTTTAGCAAACTCAAAAATGGGCGAGGGGGACAACGAGGATGTTCACTTCGGCGACACTATCCGCGGAAGCGACTGGGGAGCAGACCAAGAGGTCGCACGCATGTTTGTCCACTGCGCACCCAAAGCCATCAGAGAACTTGCCGCTTGGGGCGTTCCATGGAGCAGGGTTCAAAAAGGTGACAGAACTGCAATTATCAATGCGCAAAAAGTCACAATCAGCGAAAAAGATGACGCACATGGGCTTATCACCGCAAGAGATTTCGGCGGTACGAAAAAGTGGAGAACCTGCTACACATCCGACGGAACAGGGCACAGCATGCTCTATGCGATGGACAATAAGGCGCATCAGGATAGGGTGGAGATTCATGAGCGCATGGAAGCTATCTCGCTTATCACAGATGAGGGTCGCTGCTATGGAGCGGTTGCAAGAAACCTTATGACCGGAGAGTTGGTCGCGTATGTGGGCAAAGCCACAACGGTTGCAACGGGCGGTTATGGCAGAATTTACAGCGTTTCAACTAATGCGATTATCTGTCAGGGAATAGGGCAGGCAATAGCGTTGGAGACCGGAATCGCAACTTTGGGAAACATGGAGGCGATACAGTTCCACCCGACGGCTATAGTCCCCGTTGGAATTCTTACAACTGAGGGGTGCCGTGGCGATGGTGGACTGCTTTTGGACAAAGACGGCTACAGATTTATGCCCGACTACGAACCGGACAAAAAAGAGCTTGCTTCGAGAGATGTTGTAAGCCGTAGAATGACGGAACATATCCGAAAAGGCAAGGGCGTTAAAAGCCGTTATGGAGACCATCTTTGGCTTGATATTACCATTTTAGGACGCGAACATATTGAGAAAAATCTCCGTGAAGTGAAAGAGATTTGTGAAAACTTTTTGGGCATAGACCCAGCCGTAAGCTGGATTCCGGTTCGCCCGACACAACACTACTCCATGGGCGGAATTCGCACCAAATACACGGGCGAATCACAAACGCTCAAAGGGCTTTACTCCTGCGGAGAAGCAGCTTGCTGGGACATGCACGGCTTTAACCGTTTGGGCGGAAACTCTGTAAGCGAAACTGTCGTTGCCGGAATGTTGGTCGCTGAATATATCTCTGATTTTTGCGACTCGCATGAAAGCTCTATGCATATACACTCTTCTAAAATCGAGCTAGCCCTTAAATCTGAGAGAGATAAACTCGAAACGCTTCTGACAAAACAAAATGGCGAAGATGCCTATGTTTTGCGTCGTCGCATGGAAGAGATTATGATGGACAAGGTCGGCATTTTTAGAAACGGCAAAGATTTGCAAGAGGCGGTGAGTGAGCTTGAAGAGCTGTACAAGCGTTCAAAAAATATTGAGGTTTTCCGCTCAAAAAGCCGTGCTGCAAATCCGGCTCTAGTGAATGCATACAGAACACAAAAAATGCTTAAAGTCGCTCTTACGGTCGCTTACGGGGCACTGCTCAGAGAAGAGAGCCGAGGCGCACATTCAAGAGAGGATTTCCCCTCGCGGGATGATGAAAATTGGCTCAAGCGAACCATCACCTCATGGCCGGATGCAAACCAAACCATGCCAAGCGTGACCTATGAGCAAATTCCTGTTTCAAATATGGAGCTTCCTCCGGGGTTCCGCGGCTATGGAGCGGATTTGACAAAGCATCATCATGAGACAAAAATGAGATTGGCAACCGTGGAAGCCGTGCAAGAAAAACTCCAAAAAGAGGGGGCAACCCGTTTTGAGATACAGAGTGCTCTGATGCCCTATCTTGATAAATTGCCAAAAAAATATCGCAATATAAATGAAAGATTAGGAGAAAATAGATGAGTGAAGAAAAAAAACCAAGAATCTTAAAAATAGCCGTTCTTCGCTTTGATCCAAATGATAAAAACGATTTTCCGCACATGGAACATTTTGAGGTTGAAGAGGCGGATGGAATGACGCTTTTTATCGTTTTAAACGAGATACGAGAGCATCATGATAACTCACTGATGTTCGATTTTGTCTGTCGTGCAGGGATTTGCGGAAGCTGTTCGATGCTTGTAAACGGTCGCCCGACTCTGGCATGCAGAACGCTCACTTCCAAACTGGACGCAAACATTACGCTCGCACCGCTTCCTCTTTTTAGACTTATAAAAGATTTATCTATTTACAGTGGCGAATGGATGCGTTACCTGAATGAGCATCTTGAAACTTGGATTCATAACAAAGAGGAGGAGCAGAATTTTGACAAACTTGAAGAGAGAATGGAACCCTCACTCGCGGATGAAATTTATGAGCTAGACAGATGTGTAGAGTGTGGCTGTTGTGTGGCAGGGTGCGGTACAATCCAGATGAAACCGAGTTTTGTAGGAGCGGTCGGACTCAATAAAGTTGCCCGCTACCACCTTGACCCACGGGATAAGAGAAGCGATGAAGAGTACTATGAACTTATAGGTAATGAAGATGGCGTTTTTGGATGTATGACACTTTTGGGATGCGAGGATGTCTGCCCGAAAGATTTGCCTTTGCAGAGTAAGATTGCGTATCTGAGACGCATGATGGTAAAAACGGCTATCAAG
>JAUSKV010000050.1 GCA_030646745.1 Sulfurimonas sp.
ATCGCAACTGCTCTTGCATGCGGAAGAATTTTAGATAATGACCATTTCGTAAGTGATATTTTTGCTGGTATAATTGTAGGAACACTATCGACTCTATTTATCTATTCAAAAATGAAGGAAAAAATTGAAAAAAAATATTAAAAAAGGGTTACTCCTTCTGCTTTTTATTGCCATAATTTATGGTCTTTTTAGAATTATTGACATAGCGTACGGCAGTTATGCTTTCGTTGAACGACAGCCCTATATGGTGATGCAAACCGACAGCTCCATAACTATAAAATGGCAAAGCCCCGAGGAAGAGATAGGCGAGGTTAATTATGGTCTATCAAATGAAGCAAAAAATGAGACCGTAAGCGACATCAAAGCAACAGATAAACACTCCATCACTATCTCAAATTTAGGCGAATGTACAAAATATTTTTACTTGGTAAAATCCCCCTCCATGAAGATAGACAACGAAGAGAGAAGTTTTACCACACTCTGCCAGAAGGCTGAATCTCAAAAGCTCTGGCTTATAGGCGACAGCGGTAAGAAGGGTGAAAAACAGACAAAAGTGTATCAAGAGATGTTAAAACATATAGGCGATGATTTAAACAATCTTAACATGTGGATTCTTTTAGGAGACAATGCTTACACAAGCGGAACGCAAAAAGAGTATAACGAAGGTTTGTTTGAGCCCTATAAAGCACTGGCGCAAAAGTTTGTTCCATGGGCTATTATAGGTAACCATGATGCAAGAAGATGGGCTTTTTATAATATCTTTGATTTTCCAACAGACGCAGAGAGCGGCGGTGTGCCAAGCGGATATGAGGAGTTTTACTCTATTGATAACGGCAATCTTCATCTAGTCATGTTAGACAGCGAAACGGTAAATAGAAAAAGTGATGGCGAAATGGCTATTTGGCTCAGAGAAGATTTAAAAGCGAACACAAAACCATGGGTAATTGTTGCTTTTCACACCCCTCCCTATACAGATGGCGGGCATAAATCTGACAACGATTACGACAGCGGAGGAAGATTAAAAGAGATGAGAGAAACTTTTATCCCTATTTTTGACGAGTTTGGGGTTGATTTGGTTGTGAGCGGGCACTCTCATGACTATGAACGCTCAAAACTTTTGGTGAACCACACGGGAAAAAGCGATACATTTGATGCTAAAAAACATGTTTTACAAGAGAGTGCTACATGCTACACCAAACCTCTTAAAGCTACAAAAAACAGCGGAACAATCTA
This sequence comes from Sulfurimonas sp., assembly GCA_030646745.1. Lineage (GTDB taxonomy): Bacteria > Campylobacterota > Campylobacteria > Campylobacterales > Sulfurimonadaceae > Sulfurimonas. Next base: position 1,234 of record JAUSKV010000050.1, read on the forward strand.
TCAAGTTTGCGGCTCCTCTTCAAAACTCGACCATGCAGAGCTAAAACACCCTGCTATGCCTTTTAGTTTTGAGATTATGGGTTCACTCATCATAGATATTACGCCGACAACTCTAAGCTCTAAATTTCTAACTATAGAAGGCAAAATTGCGGATGAGTTTACAATCAAAAAAGATAGTTCAGCATGCACGGAGAAAAAACAATGAATAACATAAGCATAATAATTTTAGCAGCCGGCAAAGGGAGCCGCATGAAATCCCCAAAGGCAAAAGTTCTCCACACGATTAGCGGAAAACCCATGCTTTACCATATCATCAAGGCTTCAAAAGAGATTTCAGATGATATTAGTGTTGTTGTAGCCCACAAGAAAGAGGCTGTAATTGAGCAAATGGGTCTCTATTTTGATGATATAAACTTTATTGTTCAAGATGCAGAGAACTTCCCCGGAACCGGTGGAGCGATGAAAAATATTGCACCCAAACATGAGAAAATTTTAGTTCTAAACGGCGACATGCCCCTTATAACCGCAGATGCTCTGAGAGGTTTTATGGAGACGGAAGCAGACATAATCATGTCGATATTTCAGCTTGAGAATCCGGATGGGTATGGTCGTGTGATTATTGAAAATGAGCAGGTTGTCCGCATAGTTGAACAAAAGGATGCTTCAGAATATGAGCTAAATGTGACAAGCGTAAATGCGGGAATTTACGCCTTTTCAAGGAGTGTTTTAGAGAGGTACATTCCGCAACTAAGCAACAAGAATGCTCAAGCAGAATATTATCTGACGGATGTTATCTCTATGGCAAAGGCGGATGGATTAAACATCACTCCGCTTGTGGTTGATGAAGAGTGTTTTAAGGGTATCAATTCAAAACTTGATTTGGCACATGCGGAAGAAATTATGCAGGATAAAATTAAATCTTCATGGATGAATGCCGGTGTGATAATGCAGCTTCCCTCCACTATCTTCATTGAAGAGGGAGTAGTTTTCGAGGGCGAATGTATCATTGAAAACGGCTGCCGCTTTACGGGGAACACACATATAAAAAACTCCCATATCAAAGCAGGGAGCGTTATAGAAAACTCTACCGTTATAAATTCGGATGTAGGACCTATGGCACATCTCCGCCCACTCTCCCACATAACAGACACGCATATAGGAAACTTTGTCGAGGTCAAAAAGAGCACGCTCAAAGGGGTAAAAGCGGGGCATTTAAGCTACATCGGCGACTCTGAGATAGATGAGGGAACAAACATCGGTGCAGGTGTGATTACATGTAACTACGACGGTATCAAAAAGTACAAAACCGTCATAGGCAAAAATGTTTTTATCGGTAGCGACAGCCAGCTTATTGCACCGGTTACAATAGAAGACGATGTCATGATAGCCGCAGGAACGACACTCACAAGCGGTAAAATAGAGAAGGGTTCTTTAGCCATTAGCAGAGAGAAGTTAAGAACAGTAAAAGATTTCTACTACAAATTTTTCACTAAGAACAAAGCGTAAAAACCTTGTAACTCTCCGGCATTTATGCCGGAAGCTTTAGAAGATTATAAAATTAGAGAGTAGCCGAGAGGTACTCTCTCTACTCTACAGTAAAATATTTATCTTTAAGTATTGTAAACGCTTCTAACTCTTTATCCCCATCAAGATTTAGCCCCTTAAGAGCTTTCGGATTTACAACATAAAATCCAAGTTGCACCTCTATTTTATCTTTAGCAAGAAGAGCATTGCTGTAGTTTACAACCCGTTTTTCCTCACTCTTAATCATCGTATCTTCTAAAACTGCATTGGCTATCCATGGCATAGACGGTGCATTGTCGCGACCAAGCACTTTAACAAAAGTTTGCGTCTCCAAAGCCGTAGTTTTACCCTCTCTTATAAGATTTACTCTCAGTTGCACAACTCTGAGCGGATGCGTCATAAGGTTATGCGGTGCTTTATTTTCTACAACAACACTAAAACCGTTTGCCGTTTTTTCAAACCCAAGTTCAACATACTTTGACAGCATTTCCGGCTTATGTCTAGCCCCTGCAAAACCGTGAAAAGCGTGTTTTTCACTCATTCTAATCGTTGTTGCACTTCCTTCAATTTTTGGCATGTGACAAGTGATACAATTTTGTTTTTTATCTTTAGCACCCTTTTCATCTGTTTCACATATAGTAAACTTTTCCGCATTTTGCTTATGAGAATGGCATCCCATGCACACAGCAGCCGTATAAAATTTCTCATTTGTGTAGTCAATCGTATGATAAGGCGAACCAACCGATGTTTTATTTAAACCGAGAAGTGAAGTTTCATATTTATACTTCACTTTTTCTTTTTCTCTTCCGGCTTCGGCTGAGAAAAATGTTTTATCCTCGGTTGTATAGATATTTTTATTTTCTTGTGCATGAAGCTCCACATCTTTTATAGCATGGCAACTTGAACATGAAAAACCTTGCTGATCTGTTTTTGCAGCATCTTCTTTTTTAATATTTGGCGTATGACAGTTTGCACACTTATAATCGCCGCTTTCTCTAGCCGGATGTTTATCCCAAACCGCTTTATGAACTTTGTCATCATCAACGGAAGATTTTTTGTGCATAGAATCCCCAAACTCTTCAACAATAGTCGGGTGGCATTTTTTACAAGTATCCATCTCAGAACTAGCAAAAAGTAGCGATGACAACGATATTATTAGAAGTAACATTTTTTTCATAGGTATCCTTTAAATTGTGTTTACATTTTATTTAAGTAAGGGAAATTTTTGGTTGATTTACATCAAAAAATAACTTCTTATGATAGAATATTCAAAATTAT
>JAUSKV010000075.1 GCA_030646745.1 Sulfurimonas sp.
CTATCGGCGGATTTTTGGTGCTTTATCTCTCCATCTTTGTAGCGGTTCTCGTAATAGGTTTTTTAACCCCTCCCGTTCTTCGAGAACTACAGCAGAGACACTATCAAGATGTCGCGATGATAGGGCATTCTAACCTTGCAGAGGGAATATTTAACATGTTCAAATGGGCATTCATCATGCTCTTGCTCTTTTTTCTTCTCATTCCTCTCTACTTTGTTCCGCTTGTAAATATTATCGCACTCAACTTCCCTCTCTACTACTTTTTTCACAAAGCGATGACTTATGATATAGCATCCAATATCTGTACAAAAGAGGAAGATAAAAAAATAAAATATTTCAGCGGCAATGCCATAAGAATGAAAACTCTAGCCATCTACTTAGTTTCACTCATACCTTTTACAATATTTTTTGGAGCTATTTTTTATGTGATTTATTTGGGGCATACCTATTTTGTAGAGGTTAGAAAGGTTCGCAGTTAAGGCTTTGATAGTTTTACTATAATTCTTTCAATCTGCTCTTTTATGGGCGAAAGTCTATCTTTTACGACATTCCAGATTCTCTCTCTTCATCTTCTTTACCACTTTAAAACAAGCAGTAAACTGATTAAAAAATAAACAAATTTTTGATTATTTTTTTATTTTACATGCTATTATAGATAACAAAGTTTTAATAAGGAATTCGTATGCGTAATTTAAGTGTAAAAGCCAAATTGTCATTATTGGTAAGTTTAGCTGTATTAGGAATATTAATTGTATCTGTGGTGGCTTATATAGTAGTTGGTACCGTTAAAATTAAGGGAAAAGCTTATAATGACATAATGCAATCCAAAGATTTATTGGCAGATATTTTGCCTCCACCGGAGTATATTATCGAGACTCGGCTTGTTTCATCCGATATGCTTCGCGTAAATACGGCAGACTTTAAATTACTCAAAGATACATTACTTCAGTTAAAAAAAGATTATGACACTAGACAAACTTACTGGTCTGAAAACATGGTGAATCCCTCTTTGAAAGAGTTAATATTAGTAAAATCAAAAACACCGGCTATTGCATATTTCGAGATTCTCTTTAATGAATTTATTCCCGCAATTGAAAGTGGAGACAAGGCAAAAGCGCAAGCATTATTTGAAAATAAGCTCAAAACATTATATGATGAACATCGCAAAGCCATTGATGAACTCGTAATTATGTCAACAAAACAAGCTAGTGATGATGAAAATTCTGCCACAGAGCTTATATCTAAAGGCGATACTTATATGATAAGTATTGTTTTTATTGTAACAATTCTTTTAATTCTTCTTGCCATGTATATGATTAAATTACTAACCGGCTCTCTCACAACAATCCAATATGCTCTTGTAGCTTTTTTCCGTTTTCTAAACCGAGAAAGTTCAAAGGCTGACATAATCAAACTAGATTCAAAAGACGAATTTGGTCAAATGGCAAATATTATTAATGAGAACATTCTAAAAACTCAAAATCTCATTTTGCAAGATGTTTCACTCATTGATGATGTTAAGCACATTGCAGAAGAAGCAAAAAATGGAGTCATGTATAAGCGTATTACACACAATACTGATAACGCCTCTTTGACAGAGCTCAAAACAATATTTAATGAGATGCTGGATGTTATGGCATGTAATATTTGTGGGGATACAAAAAAAGTTGAAAATGCTCTTGCCGCATTTCAACAGCTTAATTTTGCACACCGGATTGAGAATCCTACAGGCAAAACATCTCAAGGGCTTAATAATTTGGCTGAAATGATATCGGCTATACTCAGTACTTCTCAAACAGATTCTCAAACCTTACTGGACAAAGCCAATACTTTAAAACAAGGTATGGAAGAGTTGAGCAGTGCCTCCATGCAGCAAGCTTCAAGCGTCGAAGAGACTGCAGCGGCTATGGAACAGATTTCAGTTTCAATTAACGATACGGCAAATCAAACGCAAAAAGTCGGGGAACAATCAAGTGATATAAAAACTGTCATTAACATTATCAGCGATATTGCCGATCAAACAAATCTTTTAGCCCTCAATGCTGCAATTGAAGCCGCAAGAGCAGGAGAACATGGACGAGGGTTTGCCGTAGTGGCAGATGAAGTTCGCAAACTTGCAGAACGAACACAAAAAAGCTTAGCGGATATTAATGCTAGCGTGAGTTTACTCACCCAAAGTATTATGGATATAGGTTCAGCCATTGACGAACAAGCATCAGGAATCACCCAAGTAAATCTTGCAATTATCCAAATCGATAAAGCAACGCAAAACAATGCTCATATTGCTGAGAACATTGATATAACAGCTAAAGAAGTTGAAAAAATGTCTCAAAATATGCTAAATGAAGTTCGCAAAAATAAGTTTTAACCCGAATTACTCGTAATCTATACAAGAGGGGAGTTTTTTAGGAGCTTTGATTCTGAGTTGTTTGTTAATATTCATGCGACCGTAAACGACCTCAAAATCAGAAGCGGAGACTCCAAACTCTTTGGCTAAAAATTTCACCATATGATCTGTTGCTTTCCCTGCCACGGGTGCAGCAGTAACGCTCACTTTGAGTTGATGTGCTTTCACTTTTCCAATTGCGTCTCGTTTGGCACTAGGCGTTCCTAATATATTAAGCACAAGAATATCGCCCTCCCATTGATAAAAAGTGTGAGCAAGTTTTTTGGATTTCATCATTGATTCCTGCATGAAAGGTAAACTATTTTTAGAAGTATAACAAAGAGAATTAAAACCAAGTTTTGAATATAAGAACTCCTCATGCCAAGCAGTTCAAATAGATATGTTTCTCGTTCCATCTCCAGAAAAAGAAGGTAAATCACCGTAATCTTTACCCTATAAACCTATACCCTATCCCTGTTTCTGTTCTAATTCTCGTCGGTCTTGATGGATTTGGTTCTATTTTTTGTCGTAACTGATTAATAAAAATTCTCAAATAATGAACCTCTTGTTGATACCCTACGCCCCAAACCTCTTTTAAAAGCCAATTGTAAGTCAAAACTTTGCCTTTGTGCTTCATAAATAGTTTTAACAATTCAAACTCTTTTGGTGTCGATTTGAGTTCATTTCCATCTAAATGGATTGTGTGATTGTTTATATCCAGTGTTAAATTTTCACTCTCAAGAATGGCAGAAGTACAATTTTCAGTCTCAAATCTTCGCAATGTAGCTTTTATACGAGCTAACAGTTCGCCCGTACTAAAAGGCTTTGTCACATAATCATCCGCTCCACCTTCTAAAAGTGCAATTTTGGTCTCTTCGTTATCCCTTGATGATAAGATAATAACAGGGATGGTACTCCACTCTCTAAGTTGTTTTAAAAAATCTTTGCCATCCATATCTGGGAGCGTTAAATCAAGGAGAATGAGATTTGGTAAATGGTTGAGAGCATAGAGCAAACCCTCTTTTGCAGTTGTAGCTTGAAGCGTTGCATAACCACCGGCACCCAGTGCCAAATCGAGAAGTTTTTGGATTGATTTTTCATCATCCACTATTAAAATTTTTGGTTTCATTCCGCCCTCTTAGGTAAAAATAATTCTGCAAAAAATCGTCCATTTTCAGATTTGAGTGTCAGTGTTCCACGATGAATTTCTGCTATGAGTTGTACAACATGAAGCCCCAAACCTAAACCTCGCTTGGATGATGCATTGGATAATCTCACAAATGGTTTGGTTGCCTGGCAGAGTTCATTGACAGAAGGCATAGTACCGTTGTTACTCACTACAATCAATACTCCATGTGGTTTCTCAGTTAGAGTCACACCAACATCAAAGCCATATTTAAAAGCATTATCCAAAAGATTAATCAAAGCTTGTTCAATAAAAATAGCATTTGCATATATAGTTGGAATATTTTGAGAGAGTACAAAGTTCGCTGTTTGCTCTTTTTCTGTTTTAAGCAGTGCACTTCCAATTATCTCTTCTAAGTCGCAAATATCCTTCTTTAAATGCAATATCCCATTTTTCAGTTTTGCTGAATTGATAAGATTATGAATCAATTGTTCCATATCTTCGGCATTTTCGTCAATGGTTTCAATGAGTTGTGTGCGTTCTTTGTCATTTAAAATTAAATTCTGCTCCAAGAGTCCAGAGGAACAACCTTTAATAACAGCAAGTGGTGTACGAAGTTCATGCGAAAGAGATTCAAGAAGTGCATCTTGAATTTTTTCCGATATCTCTAACTCTTTTGCAATCGCTGCTTGTTTTGTCAAATATGCAATTATTTGACCAACAGCTATCATTATTGTAAAACTCATAAGATAATTTACATCAGAAACAGTCAAACTAAATCGTGGCGGAATAAAAAGAACATCAAAAAACAATACCGATAATACAGAGTTAAAAAAAACTTCTTTTTTTTCATTATGAAGTGCCGAAATAAGAATCGGCACCATAAAAAGCATAGCAGTATTGAGTAGATTGAGCGTATCAAAAAAGAGAAGCGAAAAAAGAGAAATTAGAACAAGTAACCCAAGGCTAATGATAAATTTACTTTTTTCATAATATTTCATTTTCAAATCTCAGCTCTTCTTGAAACCCCAATAAGTTTCTCATGTGGAAAATTATAAAAACTTGCAAAACTCGGTGAAATATTTTTGACCAATGAAAAAAGTTTCCAATGAATTTTTTTAGAAACAATCTCCTCATCCCCGTAAAAAATAGTTCTCTCATCTATCCCTTTTTCTTTTAAAATTTCCTCCATATTAAGCATTTCCATATATCCTACATGAATTAATAACAAATCAAGCCCCTCTGCAAGCGGTGAAAGTTCACTATGTACGCCTAACGGTTCACTTGTTGGTTTCACACTTACCATGATATTTCGCTCATACATAATACCATTTTGAAACATTGTTTTTGCAATATAGGCTGGAATATTATCCGCTCGTCTTGCAAAAAACAGAGCAATACCTTGAATATGAACACCGGTACT
>JAUSKV010000079.1 GCA_030646745.1 Sulfurimonas sp.
AGTTGCCGCACCGACAGCATCTTTGCATTTCACACCGGAACAGCATAAGAGCATTTGTGAAAACTTTGAGCATGCATATGTTACTCTGCATGTCGGAAGCGGAACTTTTAAGCCTGTAGAAGCTGACATTATCACAGAGCATCCTATGCATTCAGAGTATTATGATATATCGAATGAAGCAAAAATATTGCTAGATTCTGGCAAGCCAATTCTTAGTGTTGGGACAACATCAACAAGAACGATTGAATTTTACATGCGAAACAAAGAGAAACAAAGAGGAGAAGCGAACCTCTTCTTGCACCCAAACAACAAACCACTAAGGGTAAATCATCTTCTTACAAATTTTCACCTGCCTAAATCAACGCTTCTCATGTTGGTAGCTTCTTTTATTGGTGTTGACAAAGCCCAAGAGCTCTATGCAAATGCAATAGAAAATGAGTATAGATTTTACTCTTACGGTGACGCGATGCTAATTTTATAAAAGTGCTAGAGCAGATAGACTCTTGCATTTTTAATCACAATCAAGCCACTCAAATCAGCTTCAAAAATTTTATCCGGATATTTTTTCAGGGCTTCGTCATAGGTTGGATTTGTATTACAATACTCTAAAAAATCATCTCTCACATCAAGTGCTGTGAGAGGTAAAGAAGAGCTACTCACTTGTGAAACAATATCTTTACAGAAATCTGCAACAAATTCATCTATGTCATAAATAGCTTTTGCTCTGCCCTCTTTGAGCAGATTATTTGTAGCACCGCTCTCACCCACTCTTTGAGGAAAAACATAAATCTCTTTACCCATCTTGAGTGCAAATTCGATGCTTCGCATGCTACCGCTTCCCTCATCCGCCTCGGCAACAACCAAAACATCTCCAAGCGCTACAACAAGCTCATTTCTAACCACAAAACTCCATGGAGCTGCACAAAAACCAATATCAAACTGACTTAGCAAGAGACCGTTATTTTCTATTTCTGTCAATAAATTTTTATTTACTGCAGGATATTTTATGTCTATTCCACATGGCAGCACAGAAATTGTGTTGAAGCTTCCTGCACCCAAGTGTGAAACGGCATCAATGCCCATGGCTCCACCGCTCACTATACAAACTCCTGATTTTCCAAGAGCCAAAGAGAGTTTATGCGCTAAGTTTTTGGAGTATTGGGTCGGTTTTCTTGAACCTATTATTGAAATCTTTTTCTGTTTTAACAAGCCAAGATTTCCGGCATAAAAAAGCTGTTTTGGATAGTTTTTCATGAAGACAAGTTCGGCTATCTTATCCTCAATTTTATTCATTTTTTGTTATTAAAGTTTATCAATATAGACCAAATCTACATCTGCAAAAAGGTTTTTTGATTCACGCAGTGCCAATATAGTATTAGCATGCGGATGTCCGATAGCTATTGCAGTTCCATGCTTTTGAGCCACTTTGATTGCCTCTTTTATTTGTGAAATAATATTTACTTTATCCATCTGATGATCTAAAAAAACATCTCTTCCTTGATAGTTAAGTCCAAAACTTCTCATAACTTTAGGAGCTTCCGACTTGGCAGTTGTTCTACTGTCTATGAAACCAATATGATTTTCATTTAAGGCTGTGATAAGTCTATTCATAGCAGCCTCATTAGAGGTAAACTTACTTCCCGTATGATTATTTATATATTTTACTTTCGGAAAAAGTTCTTTTAATTCTTTTATTCTGTGCGAAATATCCTGCTGTGAATCACCGACTCTTAAAGTAAATGGCTCTTCTGCACTGAATTTCTGTGCTTCCATCGGCAAATGCACCATATACTGGCTCTCATGTGATGCCAACTTGGCAGAGTCCGGTCTTCCGTTACGAGGAGGTAAAAACGACTTAGTAAGTATAATTCCCAAACTGTTTAGAGCATTTACCTCAGATGAAGTAGATACATCATCTATAATTATTGCTAATTTCGGTCTGCCGCCTGTATGTTTTCTGACTTCCTTCAGTACAGGCATTGGTGGTATTTCTATTAATTCATCTTCGTATTCATGGGCAGCACCACCTTCTTCTTTGCCGATCACACTTATTGGCACATCTTTTTTTACTTTTGTACCGTTTATTTCCTCTTTTATTACTTTTTCACTCTTTATCTCTTCTTTAAAATTGGTAATATTCACATCTTTTTTTAATACTTCTATCAATCTATCATTAACACTGCTACCGGAGAGAGCATCATTCTTCTTTGTAGAATCATCTATTTTTTTAGGTAAATCCTGTTGCTTTTGTCTTTCTTGCTTAGGTTTTTTTGCTATTTCATTTTGTGCACTCTCGTAACCTAAATAATAACCAACAACCAAGGCACTCAAAACTAAGGCAAAAAGACCCAACACCCATGCAATATATGTTAAAGTTTTTAAGTCATTTTTTGAAGCTCTTTTTTTTCTTTTTTGCATTTTCTCTCCATATACTTACGAAACTATATCCTAAAAATAAATAAAAAACTATTTCAGTACAAATTGCAATATTTTTGTTAAAAATGTAGCTTTTCTAGACTATTTACACTCCACAAATTTATTTTTTAAGCATAATTCATGTATAATTGCGAGTTCCTTTCTCTTTGTATTACTATTGAATTAGCAATATATAAATATCCGAAAGGGAAACAATGCCACAATGGCAAATACCAAAAGGAGATAATACTCTATGAGACATTACGAAAACCTTGTAATCGTTAAACCGACATTTACAGCAGAAGAGATTCAAGTTAGCATTAAAACTATCGAAGAAACAATCACTTCAAACGGTGGCGAGATAGCTACAACAAACGCAATGGGAATGAGAAAACTAGCTTACCCAATCAACAAAAGTGAGCGTGGATATTACCATGTTATCTACTATAAAATTGCTCCGGCAGCAATTTCTGAAATTGAAAGACGCTTCCGTATTAATGAAGATCTTCTTCGTTTCATGACTATCAAATATGATACAAACCGTGAAATAGCAGCTTGGAATAAATTAGTTGAAAAAGCTCAAAGACCAGCATCAGCTCAGGTTAAAGAGCCAATTGAAATCGCAGCTAGCGAATTTCAAGCAGACGAAGAAGAGTAATTAGCGTAAGCTTTAACGATTAAGGAAAACTCATGTTTAATAAAATAATTTTGGTTGGAAACTTAACACGCGATATCGAACTTAGATATTCTCAAGGCGGAATGGGCATAGCAAAAACTGCTATTGCAACGAGCCGTAAGTTCACCGTAAATGGTGAAAAAAAAGAGGAGATATGTTTTGTTGATATTACATTCTTTGGAAGAAGTGCAGAAGTAGCAAACCAATACCTTCGTAAAGGGAGTAAAATCCTAGTAGAGGGGAGACTTAGTTTTGAACAATGGGTTGACCAAAATGGGCAAAAGCGTTCTAAACATAGTGTTGTTGTTGAAACAATGCAGATGTTGGACTCAAAAGGCGATAATCAGGGTGGCGGGTATAATGCGCCATCCGATGATATGCATGAGGAAGCTCCTTATTCAGCGCCACAACAAGGTCGCACTCAAAGCTATCAACAACCAAGCTATGCCAATGAAGGAAATAGACAGCCGCAAAGCTATCAAAAGCCTACTCAAGCAACAAGCCAAAGTCGTGAGATGCCTAGTAGCAACTCTGTTCCTGTGATTGACATCGATGAAGATGAAATTCCATTTTAGAAATAGATAATAGAGGGTAATAACATGTCAGAAAAAAGAAAATACAAAAAAAGATTTTGTAAATATTGTGAATCAAAAGTTGATTTTATGGACTACAAAGAAGTAGGAGCATTACGTTTCTCACTCTCTGAAAGATATAAAATTATGCCTCGCCGTTTAACAGGAAACTGTAAACGCCATCAAGATATGATTACAATCGTAATCAAAAGAGCTAGAGCAGCTGCATTAGTTCCATACACTGTAACTAGAAAAGCTGTTGTAACAGCACCATTCGAAAATCTTAGATAGTTTTTTGAAAAAATGCCCCGTTTTGGGGTATTTTACTGCCAAGCTTTATCAAAACAAAATCCTCAAATTAAAAATAATAATGCTATTGTAGAGGTAAATTGCAAAAGAGATAGACTCAAGAAAAACTTGAATCTGTAGTTTTTTTAATCTTTTCCTGTCGGAAAGTCACCGTCAGAAGCATATTGCCAGCAAAAATCAGCTAAGTCTTCAATATCTTTTTTCTTCATTTTGTCAAATTTTTTAGCAGCACTTGGACATAACTCTTTCCATTGATTTACTATTTTGTCATTCTCTTTCATTTCAGACCATGCATCACGATCATTTCTCCCGGTAAATACACTGGCGTTTTTAATACCGTCTTTTTCACACTCTTTTAAATTTTTATTATAATATTTTTGCCCTTTTATAGCATCTGCCGTTGCTGCTGTAGCAAAAACCGAACTTGCTACAAACACAGCTAGCAATAACGAAATATTTTTTTTCATTTTATCCTTTCCCCATAGTTTCTAATTTTCGGAATTCTACACACTATCATATAAATTAAATATTAATAATGAAACAGTAAATTATTCATACTCTTTTGCTTCGCTAAAGCTTGACTCTTTAAAATTCAATTTTGTCTTATCCTGTTTTAGCTTTTTATATAATTTATATTTAGCCTGTGTAAGTTCATCCATACTCATAGAAAATGTCGTGCAAATCTCCTCATCACTTCTCTTTGCACTATCCATGGCAAAAAGTTTTAGCTCTTTTTTTGTAAGCTTCGATTTTAACATGGCATACAATTCTTTATCATCAGTAATAATATCTAAAACATCTATTTTACAAAACTCACTCAACTTATCTCTAAAACTGTTTTCATTATTGTATTGTCTCCAGACAGAACTTTCTAACATTATATATATATCCTTATTTATTTCTCATATAATCTGAACAAAGTCCAGACTATATTCAATCACTTCTGCTCTAAAGAGCGACGCAATAAAATCACTAAATGATTTTATGTGGAAGCTTTGGCTTCGCCAAGAAAAAGTTAGTCTAACTCTTTTAATATTTCTCTCAAATCTTTAGTCTCAATGACTATATTTGCTTCTTTTTTCAAAATCTCTCTTGCACAAAAAGCTACTCTGCTCCCAGCATGTGCAAACATAGATAAATCATTTGCTCCATCTCCGCACACGAGCGTTTCTTCTTCACTTATGCCCAAAATATTTTGCAGTCTTACTAACATATCACCTTTTGAAAAATTAAACATCATGTCTCCGCCAACAAGCCCTGTTAGCTTTCCATCTTTTACATGCAGCGCATTAGAAAAATCTGCATCATAACCTAAAATATCTTTGGCATAAGTCGTAGCAGTTCTAAACCCGCCGCTAAAGCAGACAACTTTCATGCCTCTGCTCTTAAGCTCTGCAATTGTCTCTTTCGCGCCATTCATGTAGGGTAAATTATGAGAGATTTTCTCCACTATAGAAAAATCAAGCCCCTTCAAAAGCCCTACTCTCTGCTGAAGCGACTCAAAAAAATCAAGTCTTCCGCTCATCGCCTCCTCTGTTATGCGACTTACCTCTTCGCCAATGCCAAGCTCCTCCGCAAAAAAATCAATCGTCTCACCATCCATCAGGGTTGAATCAAAATCAAAAACTGCCAATTTCAACATATATTTTTTCTCTCTTTGTTATAATGCCGCAATTATAGCGAATTAGGATTTTTTTTGTTTGATAAACTCATAGATAAATTAAAAAATAGCACTTACATCACGCTCGAGACCACTCCGGGGCACTCTCCTGTTTTTACACCCATTATCGACAAAATAGCAGAGTTAGGTTTAGACAAACTTGTGGATGGCTTTTCAACAACAGACAACCCTCTTGCAAAACTAAAATACAATGCGCTCTTTGCAGCAAAAATGCTTCAGGACAGATTTAACAAACCCGTCCTTGCAACGATGAGCATGCGAGACAGAAATAAAATCGCTCTCCAATCCGATCTGCTCGGTGCGAATGAAGTGGATGTAAGAGCTATTTTAGCCCTCACCGGCGACCCTGCAACTATCTCCGACCAGCCACACACTAAAGGTGTTTTTGAATCTGACAGCTCGCTTTTATTAGACATAATCTCATGTTTTAACAGCGGTATAAATTACGCAGGCAAACCGTTGGCACAAAAACCAAAAGAGATTTACCCTTTTGCAGTAGTAAATGCTTATTCTAAAAATCCTAAAACTCTTCAAAAAAAAATGCAAAAAAAGATTAAACATGGGGCTTGCGGAATTATTACCCAACCCGTTTATGATTTGGATAGTGCAAAAAGATTGATTGATTTACGCGATGCGGCAAACAGAGAGTGTTGCAGTGAGTATAAAAATGCAGAACTGATTTTGGGAGTTTTCCCTATAACAAAACTTCGAACTGCTCAATTTTTGTCAGCACATGTTCCCGGAATAGATGTTCCAAACTCTTGGCTGGAAGCTTTAAGAGTCGCAAGTGAAAGAGGAGTTGAAGAGGAGTATAAAGTTGGATTTGAACTTAGTAAAAATCTCTTTGATGAAATAAAAGCATTTCATCCAAAAATTCATCTTATGACTGCAAATCAGTTTCAGATAGCAAAAGATATTTTGATATAAAAACAGCATCTTTTTAGAACTCTTGATGAGTTCTAAAAGTTGTCAATAAACTCTTTGAACGCATCTATTTCTATTGGTTTACTAAAAAAATAACCCTGTATCTTATTACAATTTAAAAGCTTAAGCGTATCTACATGCCCTTGTGTCTCAGAACCCTCGGCAATAACATCTTTACCCAAAGCCCTAGCCATGGCTATAATTGTGGCAACAATAGAGCGGTCATCTTCATCCGTTTCAATATCAAGAACAAAACTTCTATCAATTTTAATCGTTTGGGCCGGCAGCTTTTTGAGATAACTCAGAGATGAATATCCCGTTCCAAAGTCATCAATAGAGAGTAAAAAGCCAATAGCATGCAACTCATTAAGAATAGAGAGAGCCTTATCTATGTTGCTCATAATATGTGATTCTGTTATTTCAAGCTCTATATACTGGATATCAACTCCAATTTCACTTACAATACGGCAAATATCACGTATAAAATTTTCACTCTCCAACTGCTTACTTGATACATTTATAGATACGGTAAGCATATTTCCGGCTTCATGCAGCGATTTTGTGTCAATGAGAGCCTGTTTTGCAACCCACAATCCAATCTCATATATTTGCCCTGTCTCTTCAGAAATATTTATAAACTTATCCGGTCTCACAAGCCCTAGTTCGGGGTGCTTCCATCGTATAAGTGCTTCCATGCCATAGACGCTTTTTGTGTCGAGATTGACCTTTGGCTGATAAACTAAAAAGAACTCATTATTTTCAATTGCACTGCGAAGATGATTTTCTATATCGATTCTCTCTGTGAGCTTCTCGTTCATAGATTGGGTATAAAACTGAAAATTGTTTTTTCCTGACTCTTTCACATGATACATGGCGGTGTCTGCAGCTTTTACAAGCTCTTCATAGCTTTGCCCGTCATCAGGATAGATACTAATGCCCATACTAACTCCGGTATAGAGTTTATTTGCTTCTATGATAAGTGGCTGTTTAAAAGCATTTATAATATTCTCTGCGATAGAGACAACATCCATAGCCGTATCAATATCTTCTACAATTACAGCAAATTCATCTCCGCCTAGCCGTGAGAGAGTGTCTTGTTCTCGAATGGCTTTTTTTATAATTTTAGAGACTTCAACCAAAAATTTATCACCCATAACATGACCGAGTGTGTCATTCACATTTTTAAAATTATCCATATCAATAAAAAGCAAAGCCATCTTTTTTTTATTTCGTTTTATAAACGGCATTCTGCTCGCAACTCTCTCCTGAAAAAGCACTCTGTTTGGAAGAGTTGTAAGAGAATCAAAATAGGCAAGGTTATGTATCAAATCTTCTTGCTCTTTTTTCTTGGTTACATCGTTCGCAATACTTATAAAATTTGTCAAGGTACCCTCATCATTATGCAAAGCGATTATATTGATTTCTGCTGTATAGAGCTCACCATTTTTTTTACGGTCAATAATCTCGCCATTCCAATAGCCGTGTGTCATGATGGATGCCCACATCGACTCATAAAACTCATGATTGTGCCAACCGGAACTGAGTGCTTTTGGTGTTTGCCCATAAAGCTCCTTAGCTGTGTAGCCACATATTTTACAAAAAGCTTCATTCACCTTGATAATTTTTTGGAAGGAATCAGTTATAACGATTCCATCGCTCATTTTTGCAAAAACTTCAGAGGCTAACATAAGCTCGTTTTGTGCAATTTTTTGCTTTGTTATATCATGCACGGTTCCGATAGAACGGATGACATTACCATCAGCATCAAATTCATGTTCGCATCTCTCTTCAACAAAGCCCATTTCCAAATCTTTTCGAATAATACGATGGATTATATGATATCCCCGTTTTTCATTCACGGAGTCCATGTAACTTTTATTTACAAGCTCAATATCATCAGGATGGATATGTTTTAAAAAGAACTCGTAGGTTGCAGCAAACTCTTGAGGAGTGTAGCCAAAAATGCGGTAAACTTCATCAGACCAAAAAAGTTCACCTGAAGCTATTTCAAGTTCCCAGTGACCAATGTGAGCCAACTCTTGGGCT
>JAUSKV010000083.1 GCA_030646745.1 Sulfurimonas sp.
TGTACCGACCGAACTTATAAAAAGACGATAATCCCCACTCGCTATCTGAACTACGGTTGCATCCACTTTTGCTCCTGCAACATCATTAATCAACTTCTTAAAACCATCTAAAGTTGTAGTGGCATCATACGCAATTGTATAATCCGTTCCATCAATATTCAGATTCATATTCCCTGCACCGGTCGCGATAGTACTTGTTTTTGATGCGAATGAACCCGATTGTTCTATCTGTTTTGTAGCTAAGTTTACAACTTTTAAACTGAAGTCTTGAAGGTCACTATTTGCAGTTGCCGTAACAGCCACTGAAGTACCGGTAATTGCAGTTTTTCTCTCATCATAGAGAGTTTGACTTTTAATTTCAGTAATACTATCTATCAGATTTTTCATACTCGCACTTACTATACCAAGTGAACTTTTTTTGTCACCCTCGCTCGCTATGCCCAAAGTCACGGGCGTAACAAACTTAGCATCATCAGCTTTTCTTAGCTGATCTAGCACATCTTGTGTTAAAATACTTGAACCTACACCTAATGAACTGATACCCATAATAAATCCTTTTTCTAAATAATCTTTTCATCACTCTATAATTATTGAATATTATATCGGTAAATCTCATTAACTTTTTAGCAAGATAGTAAAATTTAATGGTACTTAATTTGCTACTATCAGTTATACAAATACTATTTTTTCTACAAGAGAGCTATTGTGAATATATTACATTTAATTGGTAGAAGCAAAGAGCTTTTTTACGATGACATGAAAACAAATGAGAAAGAGCTTTTCTCAGTTGTTGCATCATCCACTTTTTTAGTCATCGGCGGTGCAGGAACTATTGGTCAGGCAGTTACTAAAGAGATATTTAAACGAAACCCGAAAAAGCTGCATGTCGTGGATATCTCTGAGAACAACATGGTCGAGTTGGTGCGTGACATACGAAGCTCACTCGGCTATATCGACGGAGAGTTTGCTACTTTCGCGCTTGATGTCGGAAGTGTTGAATATGACGCTTTTATAAAAAGTGACGGTAAATATGATTTTGTCTTAAACCTCTCCGCTCTCAAACATGTACGAAGTGAAAAAGATGCTTTTACGCTTATGCGGATGGTGGATGTCAATATTTTCAATACCGATAAAACTCTGCAACACTCCATAAACAACGGCACTAAAAAATACTTCTGTGTAAGCACGGATAAAGCCGCGAATCCCGTAAACATGATGGGAGCAAGCAAGAGAATTATGGAGATGTTTTTGATGCGTCGTTCTTTGCAAATAGAAATTTCGACCGCCAGATTTGCCAATGTCGCATTTAGTGACGGAAGTCTTTTGCATGGCTTCAATCAGCGCATCCAAAAAAGACAGCCGATTGTAGCACCCAACGACATAAAACGCTATTTTGTAACTCCGCAAGAATCAGGTGAACTTTGTCTTATGAGCTGCATTTTCGGGAAAAACCGTGATATATTTTTTCCAAAACTTGACGATAATCTGCATCTTATCTCCTTTGCCGACATTGCCGTAAAATACTTAAAAGATTTGGGTTATGAGCCTTATTTGTGCAAAGATGAGGATGAAGCGAGAGAGCTTTGCAAAACACTGCCGGATGAAAAAAAATGGCCTTGTTTGTTCACTTCGAGCGATACAACGGGTGAAAAAGATTTTGAAGAGTTTTTTACAGAGAAAGAAGTTTTGGATATGAATAGATTTGATACTATCGGGGTTATAAAAAACGAAGCTGTTTTTAATGAAGAGAAGCTCAATGATTTTCAAGATACGATGCATTACTATAAACGAATCCTTGAATGGACAAAAGAGGATATCGTAAGAGAGTTTTTTGACCTTATTCCGGACTTCGGGCATATAGAAACCGGTAAATATCTTGATGGAAAGATGTAAAATGCAGGAAATAGTAGATTTCATTCAAAAAACTTTTAAGACAAAAATAGCGAATAGCGATTGCGAAGCAAATTTTCCTCGAAACGAGTTTATTCCTCTCCATGAACCACGCTTTTTTGGAAATGAAAAAAAGTATCTGAATGAGTGTATCGACTCTACTTTTGTTTCAAGTGTCGGCAAATTTGTTGATAGTTTTGAAAAAGAGTTCGCCCTGAAAGTCGGCTCAAAATATGCGGTTGCTACGGTAAACGGCACGGCGGCTTTGCACATCGCGCTCATTTTGGCAGGCGTTGAGAGTGATGATGAAGTCATCACCCAACCGCTTACATTTATAGCCACATGCAACGCCATAAGCTACTGCGGTGCAAAGCCCGTTTTTGTGGATGTGGATTTGGATACGATGGGGCTAAGTCCATCTTCTTTAGAGAACTTTTTGAAAGCCAATTGTGAAATAGTAAACAATAAATGTATCAATAAAACGTCAGGCAAAACCATAAAAGCCTGCGTTCCAATGCACACTTTCGGGCATCCATGCAGAATTGACAAAATAAAGATAATCACGGATGCTTGGCATGTGGAACTTGTAGAAGATGCGGCGGAGAGCCTCGGAAGCTATTACAAAAACAAGCATACCGGCACTTTCGGTAAACTCGGAGCGTTTAGTTTTAACGGCAATAAAATTATCACTTCAGGCGGCGGCGGCGTAATTGTAACCGATGATGAAGCTCTGGCAAAAAGAGCGAAACACCTCACAACTACCGCAAAAGTGCCGCATGCCTATGAATTTGTGCATGACATGATTGGCTACAACTACCGCATGCCGAACCTCAATGCTGCTCTGCTAGTCGCACAACTCGAACAGCTGGATGGTTTTTTAGAAAATAAAAGAGCGTTAGCAGATGAATATACGGAGTTTTTTAGCAAATTTACCGATATAAAATTTATAA
>JAUSKV010000107.1 GCA_030646745.1 Sulfurimonas sp.
TGTACAAAGATTTGAGCTTCTAATAACACCGTAGTGGTCATTCGGGTTAGCCTTATTAGCGTTATCTTTAAAACATAAAAAAGGACTTCCCGTCTCAAAATAGGAAGTTAATATCTTCTTCCATAAATCTTTTGCTTTTAATTTCTCTTTGATAATGCTCTCATTTTGTTCAAGCTCTTCATATCTTTTGTTAAACTCCTTGCCATAAAGTTTAGGTAAATCCGGACAATCATAAGGGTCAAAAAGTGTCCAGATAGCATCTTCTTGAACTCTTTGCATGAATAGGTCGTTGAGCCACATGGCAGGAAATAGATCATGTGCACGGCGTCGTTCTTCACCGGAGTTTTTCTTCAGATCTAAAAAGTCATTAACATCAATGTGCCATGGCTCTAAATAGACAGCAATAGCACCTTTTCTAGTTCCTAGCTGATCAACCGCAATAGCGATGTCGTTTGTAATTTTGAGGAATGGAACTGTTCCGCCCGCTGCATTTTTATGTCCATCAATATAAGATCCCATAGAACGAACTCCCGTCCAATCCCAGCCGATTCCGCCACCAAATTTTGATAGCATCGCCATCTCTTGGTAAGAGTCGAAAATTCCCTCGATATTGTCTGGAGTAGAACCAATATAACAAGAGCTAAGTTGGTGTCTTGTTGTTCTTGCATTTGAGAGCGTTGGAGTTGCTAACATAACTTCAAACAAAGAAATCATGTTATAAAATTTAATTGCCCACTCCTCTTTTTTTTCTTCTCTTTGAGCTAAAAACATGGCGATGGCCATGAACATATGTTGAGGAAGTTCAATCGGGTCTGAGTTTCTATCTTTGATTAAATATCTGTCGTAAAGTGTTTTAACTCCAAGATAGTTGAAGAGTAAATCTCTCTCCGGTTTGAGATGTTTTTCCAGTTCTTCAAGATTGTACATCTCTCTTAAGCCCAAAAGAATTCTTCCCTCTTTTTCGCCTCTGATAAAATATTTCTCGAGTGAGCCATAACCTGAGTAACCATTTACTTGATGGTAAAGATTAAATAGAAAAAGTCTCGAAGCGACAAAAGTCCAATTCGGAGCATCTATATCTATCTTATCAACAGCAGTTTTTATGAGCGTTTGTTGAATCTCTTTGGATGTTATCCCATCACGAAAGTGAATCTGTGCATCCACTTCTAATTCACTTTGAGATACATTTGTTAAACCGGAAACAGCGGCAGAAGTGTACTTCTGAATTTTACTGATATCTAGCTTTTCTGTCCTACCGTTTCTTTTTATAATTGTTATCATGTGATGTCCTATTTAAAAACTCTTGCAAAAATTTTATCTACATTTTTCGTGTAATAATCAAAGTTAAAACATTCACGAATTGCCTCTTCACTGAGTGAATTTCTTAACTCTTCATCTGCCAAAAGATGATTGAGATAGAGACTTTCACCCTTTTCATTTGTAGTAGGTTTGCCTTGTTGAATCTCTTCCCAAACTTTCATTGCGTTTCTTTGAACAATTCTATAAGCATCCTCGCGAGATACACCTTTGATAGGAAGTTCTAAAAGTACCCTTTGTGAAAATACTAGCCCACCTGTGAGGTTTAAATTTCTCATCATATTTTGCGGATAAACTGTTAGGTTAGCTATAACATTGTTCATACGGTGCAACATAAAGTCAGTTGTAATAAATGAGTCAGGCAACCAAAATCTTTCAGTCGAAGAGTGGCTAATATCTCTCTCATGCCAGAGTGCAACATTCTCCATAGCAGGAATCGCATAGGCTCTAATCATTCGAGCCAAACCTGTTATATTCTCTGTTAGGATAGGGTTTCGTTTATGCGGCATTGCAGATGAGCCTTTTTGGCCTTTTGCAAAATACTCTTCACACTCATAAACTTCAGTGCGTTGCCAGTGGCGAACTTGAACAGCAAATTTCTCAATACTACTTGCCATAAGTGCTAACGCTGTTGCAAGTCTTGCATATCTATCTCTCTGAATAACTTGGTTAGATGCAGGAGCTGGTTTTAGTCCTAGCTCTTCACACGCATACTCTTCAAGCTCTAGCGGAGCATGTGCAAAGTTGCCCATGGCACCACTTACTTGCCCAACACTTATAATAACAAGTGTTTGTTCTAGATTCTCTAAGTGTCTTGCCATCTCATCATACCAAACAGCTAACACTAAACCAAATGTTATAGGCTCGCCATGTATTCCATGGCTTCTTCCTACCATAAGAGTCATCTTGTGTTCCATCGCTCTTTTTTTGATAGACTCCATAAGCATTTTCACATCTTCAATAACTAACTCTAAAGAGGATTTCATCTGAAGTGCTACCGCAGTGTCAACCGTATCAGAACTTGTCATACCATAGTGAAACCATCTGCTCTCTTCACCGAGAGACTCTGATACGCTTGTTGTAAATGCAATCAGGTCATGGCGAGTTATAGCTTCTATCTCATCAATTCTTTGTATGTCGAATGCTGCGTTATCAACAATCTTTACTGCATCCACATCAGGAATAAGCCCTAATCTATTCCATGCTTTGACAACTGCTAATTCTACATCTAGCCATGCCTGATATTTCGCTTGCATTGTCCATTTAGAACTCATCTCTTCTCTGGAGTATCTCTCAATCATATATTAAACCTCATGTTAATTATCTTATGTATTATGCTAAAATTCACAAATTTAAAGTGATGAATTTTACAGAAACTATTGTAATAAATTGATTAAACAAGGATTGAATTTGCCATTTGTTATAAAGAAAATGTTTGCCCATGAAAAGCAAAAAGCCTTTTTGTATTTGATAAAAGAGTTGGACTATACACAAAAAGAGGCGCAAAGATTAATTGCAAAAGGTCGTCTCTTTATTGACGGTAAACCAATGACGAGAACTTCAGGCGAGATTGAGGGTGAGTTTGAGTTTATATATTTTAAACCGATTACAAAAGGTTTAGTTCCACATGTTGTGCATGATGAATTTGTTGTTTTTGATAAGCCGAGTGGAGTTCTCATCCATCCACAAAATAGAAATACAGATTATTCGCTGATTGATGAGTTAAAGTTTCAGTTTGGAAGAGACGCAAATATAGCGCATAGAATTGACCAAGAGACAAGCGGACTTGTTTTGTGTGCTAGAAATAAAGTAAGTGAGCGAGATATTAAAATGATGTTTCAAGAGCGTGACATGAAGAAGAAATATTTAGCGATGGTTCATGGAGAGCTTAAAGATACGCTCTGCGTAGAAGCTCCGCTTCTGAGAGCTGAAGATGATAGCGCAATTGTAAGAATGGTTGTAAAAGTTCATGAAAGTGGAAAAGCATCTAAGACAGATTTTGTGCCTCTAAAGTATTTCCCCTCAACTAATATGACTTTGGTTGAGTGTTCGCCATACACAGGAAGACAGCATCAAATAAGAGTGCATCTGTTCCACGTGAAACATCCAATAGTCGGTGATCCGATTTATGGGCAGAGCGAAGAGAATATCGTTAAGTTTTTGGATAAAGAGTTAGATGTAAATACACGGATTGAAAACAGTGGTGCGAGTAGATTGTTGCTGCATGCAAATGAATTAGAATTTGAACTCTA
The DNA here is from genome assembly GCA_030646745.1 of Sulfurimonas sp. Lineage (GTDB taxonomy): Bacteria > Campylobacterota > Campylobacteria > Campylobacterales > Sulfurimonadaceae > Sulfurimonas. The sequence goes on from JAUSKV010000107.1 coordinate 3,570, forward strand.
TGAAAAAACGTATCATATAAAAAGTAAAATTGATTTTGAGAAAGTTTGTTTTGAATGTATAAAACTATAAATTTTAAGAATATTCAATCTTAGCGTGAATAACTATGCATGATTTTCCACAGACATTTTAATCAATAATAAACAACCTTGAAAAAAAGCCTATAAAGCCCATAAACAGGCACTTTAAGGGATGTTAAATAATTGTAGATTTCAGCCAATATTTATATAAAATAATTCTTAAAAAAGTGAAAAATTGTCAAATTTATCTTCTCTGAAGTTTAAGATATTCACAGGTTAGAGCAATGTGTGAATAATACACACTCCAAAGAAATTCGTATAAATTTTGCGTATTTATATTTTTTTTAAGAAGAGAAAAGAAGTTTTTGAAGATTATTTTTTTATAAGAAAACTAAGGTATCATTATGCGCATAAACGACCTCCCTGGAGTGTTGGTCGTTTACTTCTTAATCCTCTTTTGTAGCAGCCTTAATAAAACCAACAACCCCAACTGCAAACACAAGTACCAAAAAAATTATTTGAAATATTTCTATATAGCCCATTATAAATCCCTTTCAGTTTTTTCTTTTAATTGTCCACATGCTGCACTTATATCTATACCCTTAGAATCGCGTATTGTGCAGAGTAAGCCATGATTAATTAAATACTCCTGAAAAGCTACCATGTCGGCTCTTGATGGTCTCTCATAAGTCGTTCCGGGATATGGATTAAAGTAGATAAGATTTACTTTTGCCTTGATGTCTGTTAAAAGCTTTACTAACTTTTTAGCAGAAGCTATATCGTCGTTTTTATTTTTAATAACTAAATACTCAAACATAACTCTCTTTCTTGTGTCAATTGGAAATCTTTTTACCGCTTCTATTATTGAGGAGATATTATGAGCTTTATTCATAGGGATTAGTTCGGTTCTTAGTTCATCATCTACGGCATGGAGAGAGATGGCTATGTGAACACCTAAATCCATTTTTCCAAGTTTATCTATTTTACTGCTGAGTCCGCTTGTAGAGACTGTTTGTCGTTTTCCGGATATACATAAACCATCTTCGTCCTGAAATATTTCTATCGCTTTTGCTAAATTCTCAAGATTATCAAGAGGCTCGCCCATTCCCATGTAAACAATATTTATCTTTCTGTTGTGCTTATGGTCGTTGTCCCGTTTGAGATTGACAACTT
>JAUSKV010000112.1 GCA_030646745.1 Sulfurimonas sp.
AACCAAAAGCGGAAAAAATTTTATTGCCTATACTAAATCTCATCTGAACTCCTTTTATGTATGAATTATCTAGCAGAATCTGCTACAATTTTTTTGCCGTCAAGCACGATTGTGCCACTCTCAGTAACCCCTACTACCAAATCAACTCTAGGAATATTAAAACCTGATGGAATCTCTTGAATCTCGCTTTTTGAAAGCTTTTTCTGCTCCAGCACCTCATCTACAATAATGCCAAACTCTATCTTCTCATCACTCAAAAGCAAGATAGAGCAACTACTGTCTCTACGCTGCTCTCCAATTCCCAAAAAGTTTATGAGGCTCACAAGTGAAACAAACCTTCCACGCAGATAGAAAACTCCGCAGATATGAGAGGGTGTAAAGGGGATAGGTGTTGGCTCTTTGAACTTATGAACCTCGTCCACCACACTCGCCTCTATGGCATATATCTCGTTCTCAATTCTAAAATAGATAAGTTCAAAAGCATCCAAAATCTCTGTTGTCTCTAGTTTCTTTGCCACTTTGATGGCTCTTTGCCTCAGTACATCTTTTACACTATTCAAACTCTTCTCCTTTTATGGAATTTATCATAAAAAGCAAATCGCTCGCCATTATCCCATCGGAGAGTTCCACCACCTCTTGGGGCGGCATGTGGATAAGTATTGTTTTGGCATTGTTGATATGTTTTTTTGCAGATTCTAACTTTTGTTCTTTTTTTAAGATGTTGCCTAGGAGGATATGCGCCATGACCAGATTTTTGTCGCAATAGAGTGCATGTCTGAGATAAACCTTTGCCCCTTCGCTATCGCCTATTTTGAGCAATTTAAGAGCATCATAGTAGCAGCTTTGCTTACTTTTTTCATCCAATTGAAGCTCTTGCGGTTTAGGCTTTGGCACCGATTCTAGCAGATTTTCAATCACACTCTCTATAATCTCCGGCTCATTTTTGGGAATAATTATCTCCTCATGCGGTTTAAACTCTTTTTGTATCATACATGCATCCGGCAGATATTTGGAGTGGGGAAAGTTGAATACTCCCTCACCATACTCAGCAGGTGTGGTTGCAAGGTAGCCGCCCTCTTTGAGAAGATGAAAAAGTGAGTTCGCCACCGTTTTTGCACTCTCACTATCAAAATAGATAAGTACATTTTTGAGAAGAATCAAATCAAATCTCTGGGCATCTGGAGGGAGACAACTAGAGGGTTCGCTCATAATATTGTGGTATCTAAATTGAACCATTTTTTTAATTTCTGGTGCAATCTTATAGCTGCCGTTATCTGCTTTGAAGTAGTGCATGTAGTGCTTAGGGGTTTGGCGAAATGAGAATTTTGTAAATACTCCGGAGTTTGCTTGACTTATTGCATGTGGGTTTACATCGGTGCCTAAAAGATAGAGCTTCCACATACCAATATCTAGAATGCTGTTTTTCAGTATCATAGCTATAGAATAGAGTTCCTCTCCGCTGCTGCATCCAACCGACCAAATAAAGAGGGTTCGTTCATTTTTTTGGACAATCTTTGGAATAACAGTATGCTCAAAATATTCGTAAAACTGAAGATTTCTAAAGAAGTAGCTCTCGCCTACACTAAATTGGCGGGCGAAAGCTTCTATTGTTTTGGAGTCGGTTTCTCTCTCTTGAAGAGATTCTACACATGGTTGAAGTACATCAAAGCTTAGCTCTTTGCAAATTCTTTTTAGTTTCGCTTCAAAGGTAGGTTGATGAATATCAATACTCCATCCCAAGCTTTGCAATAAAAATGTTTGCACTCTCTCAAGTATCGACATGAATCACTCTTTTAAGCATGTCGCTATCGATTAATTTCTCAATATCCAAAACTGGGGTTAATCTATCGTTGTACTTTACGATGTGTGTTGTGTAAAGCTCTTTAAAAAGCTCTTCCGTCTCTCCATAATCCTCTCGCTCAAGCTCAAAAACGCCGAATGCGTGGTCAACCAAAAGAGCAACTTGATGTGAATGAATTGTTAAAATGACAAAAGAGTCTTCAATCTCCATCTCTTTTTGCGGCAAACCGAGAAGCTCTCTAAGAGAAATAACGGGGAGTGTCTTGCCATGCAAATCAAAAACGCCGTATAAAATTTTTGGAGACTTAGGAACGGGAGTAACTTCAACCGCCCAAAGAACACGCACCACTTTTTCAATACTTATTCCATATAAGTTGTCAATTGCAGAAAGAATCAGCACATCCTCACACATTAAAAAACCTTTCATATTGTTTAAATTGCAAAAAACAGTATATCATAAATATATCTTATACGAAAAAACTTTTTTTATGTGAACCTGCTAAATAAACTTCAGATACTCCTTCCCGAATTCAAGAATATCACTATAAAACGTATCAATATAGTATCCACACGTATCTGCTCTGCTTTTGTAACTTCTATGTTATGATAAAGATGATTTTATATCAGTTTTATCTACAAAAAACTGCATTAGATTCAGCTCTGTAATGTTATTCAATACTTGAATTGGCGTCTTTTAATTCAATCAATACTGCATATTGAGACATCAAAACCTCCGAGCATTCAAATTTTGCAAATTATAATTAAAAAAAATTTATGGAATATTTTACCCATTCAACATACAAAACGAATGACTTTTTTGTATGAAAAACAGGGAGAAAAAGAATGGGTAAAATCTCAACTTTCAAAAGAGGAAAGAAAACGAGAAGTAAGTAAAAAAACATGCCCTAGCTGACTAGGACATGTAAAACTTAGCAGTCTATTAGAATTTTAGAGTTAAATATGCTTGGACATAATTTACAGAATCACCACCATCTGTATTTGTGTTCACTAACGCTAACATAGTATCTAATGGACCAAAAGATTTAGCAGCAGTTACAGCCATCTCTGTTACATCAGTTTTAGCAGGTTTGTGATCCACTGCAGTTACATATAAACCTAAATCAAAAATTCCCTGAATAGGAGATGTAACTGTTATGTTCATAGCCGAAGTATCTGCTTGAGTTATTTGACCATAAGACCACCATGCTTCAGTATAAAGTTTAGATTGTGCAGTACCCGTAGAAGTTGCAGTATTGAAACCTGCACCAAAATCTTCGCCAACTGCAGAATAAGCACCTTTAACAGTTACCATATCTTTTACTTCATAACCTAACATAAGAGCCATTGCATCTGAATTTATATCTGCTGTATTACCGGCTACACTTCCTTTATCAATCGTTAAACCAGTGTATTGAGCACCGATTAAAACGCCCTCTACTAAATAGCTTTTTACATCAGCTTGTAACCAGTATGCTTGAGTAAGTTTAGACACATCGTAGTACCATGCTTGAGCAGTCAATGGCTTGAATGAGTTATTAACAACACCCAGAGCATACGCTCCATTTGAGCCATAAGTAGCAAATTTACCGTCACCATTTACAACTCCGCCAACCGCTAAAGCATTCGCAGATACATTGCTGTTAGCATTCTGACCGAATGTTTCCGTACCGTTTCCGTTACCTACATACGCAGCTACAACTGTAGTATCTTGGATGTCTTGATTCATTAATACAGCAGCTTCAAAAGTATTTTTTTCTATTGACCATTTTTCAGTAAATGCTAATGGAGTATCAAGTTCCATACGACCAAGTTTTGCAGTAGTTTTGCCTGTTGTTACAGCTACCCATCCCTCGTTAAGCCAATTAGCATTTTCAACTTTGGCTCCGCCTAGTGCTTCACCGTAATTTGCAGCAGTAGGGATTGTAGCAGTGTGCGCACCACCGAATACATTACTTACAAAGTTATTTTCTAAACCTAAAGTAGAAATAGCCGTATATCCGGCACCTGTACTTACAGTTACCAAATCATTTTTAGCTAAATCCGCAGTAATATTTAAGTTTAACCCAGCATCTGCAGCAGATGAATCTTTATCAAAAAGAGTGCCGCTTCCTGTATTACCTACAATAACATTACTTGTTTGTCCCTTCGCATCCGTAGTGTTATACATTACCTGAGCGTTACCGGACATTTGGATATTCTCAACTGCGAATGCACTTGAACCTACTAGTAGCGCCGCTACTAAACTCATTTTT
>JAUSKV010000117.1 GCA_030646745.1 Sulfurimonas sp.
GGTAATTCTTTCGTATATGACACAAAAGATGGCAAAAAAACGACAGTGACTTTTGAGCATTTTAGAACTTTCTCGTACGGGGATTTCTATATGTTTATGGATATGGCGGATGGGAAAAAGTTTGATGGAACAGAACAAGATGTATATGCTGAAATAGCACCTCGTTTTTCATTATCAAAAGTCTCCGGAAGTAATCTCTCTGCGGGACTTTTAAAAGATATTTTTCTTGCAACGCAAATCAATAAGGGCAAGGATTATGTTGCGTATCTTGGAGGGGTTGGAGCAGATTTAGAAATCCCTGGATTTAATTTGTTTTCACTCAACCTTTACTATAAATCAGAAAATATTGAAGATAATTCGTTTCAATTTACTCCGGTGTATCAAACAAAAGAGTTTTATGGAGTCCATTTTGAGGGATTTATCGATATGACTTCAAGAGACATTGGCACACAAAATCAGCTTCTTTATAATTTAGATGCACTTTTGGGGATGAAAGAAAAAGTATATTTAGGTGTAGAATGGGTCTATTACGACTATGATAATAAGCGCGTACAAGCAAATACTTCTGCACTGCAAGTTATGGGTAAATACCAATTTTAAAATTATTGTAAATAAGCACCTTTTTCTAAGCTCTCAAAGGAGTGAATCCAGTTTTAATTTAACTGGATTCACAAGTAATTATCCTCTTTTTTAGACTATTTATCTCTCATAGATTCACCGTTTTTTATTGCCAGGTCAAAAAAATATTAAATTCTTAGACTCAATTAAAGTCTCATAATAGTCCAATAATTAACTTAAACTGAGATAAATAACTTAACACTTAATTAACAATTTACAATTATACTCCGCTCCTATTTTAAATAAACATGGGGAAACAGATGAATAAAAAAATATATTTATCACTATTTTGCGTATTAGCAATAAATGCAACAGCATCAGATTTGGGAACCGTACAGGTTGAGTCATCTACCATTGATGAAAAGTTCGAATCAAAACAAGCGGAGGTTTCAAGCACTTCAGTCATTAGTGCGGAGGTTGTTGATAATTCTCATGTAGAAAATCTTCAACAATTACTACAATCTATCCCCGGTGTAACAACTGAAATAAAATCAGGCGACACTATAAAAATTCACCTTCGAGGTGTAGAAAACCAGGTGTATATGGGTGAGAAACCGGGCGTTGCTATTGTGATAGACGGGGTTCCCGTGTTTGAGAGAACAGGAAGCGTCAATATCGACCTTGACAATATCCAAAGCATCCGAGTTATAAAAGGCGGTGCATCTTATCTATTTGGTGATGATGCGCTCTCCGGTGCTGTGATTATAACAACAAAGAGAGGTGCAAAATACAACAACAACTTTGGTGCGGTTGAGTTTGGAAGCTACGGCTATCAAAAACTATTGGCAAGATCCGGATATTCAAATGAAGATTTAAGTTTTCATCTCCAAGCCAGTCAAAAGAAATCTAATGGATATTGGGAAGATTCAGGAAATGATGCAAAGTATTTAAACGGCAAATTTCAATACTATATCGATGACACATCAGATCTTACTTTCGGGCTTGAGTATTCAGACAGAACAAAAGACACGCATGGAACCGTAGGGGGTGAAACGCAGGCGAAAACTAATCCTAAGTCTATCTATGACGGGAATCAAAACAGCAGAGATTATACGAGAGGTTATGATGTCAATCTACTAAAATTGTTTCTTACCTACTCTAAAGATTTCAGCAGCAATGCAAACTTGCTAGTCAACGGCTATATGTACACAGACAACACTATATTTATGTCAGCACCGCAGACGAAAGATGCAGCAGGTCGTACGCAACTCTCTTTTAATGATAAAGACTATGTTTATGATAATGATTATGCACAGATACAAAAAGGCGTAAAGAGTGAATACCGCACCTCCTCCGAAAATTTCGCAACTCTTTTAGGTTTAGATTTAAGAGCCAATGAGTATAAAAACAAGTTAATATACAGAGTTGACCAGAAAGTTGGCTTTGGTAAAAGTGCAATATATTCTCAGGCGGGCGATGCAAAAAGCGACGATAAAACGGATGAAAATGTTTATGCACTTTATGGGGAATACAAGCAGAGTGTTACAGACGAGCTAAGTGCTACTGCAAATCTTAGATACGATTTAATCAAACTTGACTACGAAGATAGTCTTTATAATGGCATTCAAAAGGATTTCAAAGTTTATTCATATAGAGTGGGAACAGACTATAAGATAAGTAACAATGCAAATATTTTTGCAAACTACTCCACAGGATTTAGAGCACCAACGGCAACGCAACTTTACACAGGACAGCTTAGTGCCTACAATTTAACCCTAAGCAATCCTAACTTAAAACCGGAAAAATCATACAACTATGAGATAGGAGTAAGAGCTAAAGTTGAACAAATAAATTATGAAGCTGCAATCTTTCAAATTGACAGAGAAGATTTTATTATGAGGACATCCGGAAATTACGGCGTTCCGGAGACTACCGACATGTGGGATAATGTTGGAGGTGCAAGACACAGAGGTTTAGAGCTCTCTGCAAACGCAAAGCCGGTTGATAAAATGGCATTCAATGTTGCATACACCTATCTTGATGCAGTGTATACAAAATATGACAGTTTTGGAATGGATCTCGGCGGTACGATACACACTTATGATGTTGCAGGCAAGATTATTCCAAGAACCTCAAAACATCAACTCAATGTTATCTTGGATTATCTGCCCATGAAAAGCGTAAAACTCTCATCAGAAATAAATGCAAAATCGAAATATTATGCGGATGATTTAAATCAACTAGAGATACCGGGGCATGCTCTCCTTAATCTTTTAGCAAACTACAATAATAAAATAGGTGATTATGAGTACAACCTATTTGCCAGAATAGATAATGTGTTTGATAAACAGTACTACAACACGGCAAGATCAAGCAGTGATAGGAATGGAGACGGTATATTTAATGCGGAAGATTTATCTATTACTGTAAATCCAGGCAGAATCTACACAGCCGGGCTTTCAGTTAAATTTTAAAAGAAGGAAAAATAGAATGATAGAGTTTAAACAAAACAGAGACAAAAACGATATTTTCAACATGCCGCTCATTAGATTTATATTTAAGAACCAAAAATTTATAACGGCAGTGAGAGTTATCGTTCTTGCTCTCTTTGCCTATGGTGTTTACCTTGGATTTGCTGTACCAGATAAAGAGAACAGTTTTACGCAAGAACTTTTTTGGGGGCTTTTCTGGTCGCTCTTTATGGTCGTTACTCTTTCAACTTT
>JAUSKV010000125.1 GCA_030646745.1 Sulfurimonas sp.
CTTGACCATATGATATTTAAAACAAACTCTTACTCCTCCGTATTTGAATCTAAACCTAACCACAATCTGAATGACCATACCAACTGTAATCTTGGAAAATGGTATGCAAATAGAGGAAAAGAGGAGTTTAAAAGCTCTTCTTCCTTTGTAGCCCTAGAAAAACCGCATGCCGTTATACATGAGAATATGAAAAAAGTTATGTTCCTTATAGGGTCTGCAAATACTAAAAATGAGGATATTTTGAAACTCTTTAGAGAGTCTGAGATTGCTTCTCAAGAGCTGTTTGGATTTCTTGATAACTTGCTAGAAGATAAGCATAAAGCTTAGTGAGTTTAACCCGAATTCGGGTTTAATGTTATGTACTCAAACGGACGCGTCCGTTTGAGTGGCTGCTGCATATTGTCCCTACAACCTTCTAAAGTAAAATGAATTTTTCGAGAGATACAGAGTTACATTGTAAAAGTATTTTGTGGTCTTCCTATGTGGAACCCTTGAAGATAATCAACACCCATTTCTCTAAGAGTTTTTACTATCTCTTCATCTTCTACATATTCCGCTACTGTTTTTACATTTAACTCTTTTGCTAAGGTTAAAATACTATATACAAAAGCACGGTCTTTAGGATCTTTGTTGATGTTTATTATAAACTCTCCATCAATTTTTAGGTAATCAATAGGGAATTTTTTGATGTAATGAAACGATGAAAAACCCGAACCAAAATCATCAATTGCAAATTTATATCCAGCCATTTTCAAATTCATAACAAATTTCTCTAAAACAGAAAAGTTTTTCACTGTTTCTCTTTCTGTAATTTCAAACACTATATGATCTCTAGAAATATCGTACTGTTTGATAAGTTGTGTTATTGAGTCTGCATAGTTTCCGACAATCAGAGATTTTGGAGATAGGTTTATAAAGAGGATACCTTGATAATTCTCTTCTTTTATCTTAATAAAAGCATTTTCTATATTGATTAAATCCATACGATTTATCATGCTCATGCTCTCGGCTACTTCTATAAATTCATAAGCAGGTATAACTTTCCCGTCTATCTCTATTCGCATGAGAAGTTCATGTATCTCATTCTTACGAGTTGATGCTGTTTGTATAGGCTGAAAATAGGGAACTATACGGTTATTCGCAACAGCGTCAATAAGTAGAGCGGATTTTGCTTTTTGCTCTTTTACTACAGAGATAAGATCATCGCCTGAAGGAATTCTAACGCCGTTTTTTCCCTCTTCTTTCGCTTTGTACATCATTCCATCGGCTATTAAGAAGAGATCTTTTTCGGTTTTTGCATGTTCCGGATAGATAGAAATACCGATAGAGACAGTCACTCCTACATAGTTTCCATCCGCACTCAGCAGTCTAAAATCTTCTATTGCTTTTATGATTTTGTTTGAAACCGCTAGAGCACACTCTAATCCGCACTCTGGCAAAATGAGTGTAAACTCATCTCCGCCGTAGCGAGAGAGAATATCTTCGGACCTCTTTGTTTCGCCTAGAACTCTTGCAAACTCTTGGAGGTAAAGGTCTCCAAAAGCGTGACCATATTTATCGTTTATAGGTTTGAAATTATCGCAATCTATAACCATCAGAGCAAAATGATACCCATGCGCTTCAGCCCGTTTTATCTCATAACCTAAGAAATCTGTAAATACGCGTTGATTAAAGAGTCCTGTTAATGGGTCGTGTGCCGCATAATACTCAAGGTCGTTTGTATATTTATTAATAGCCTTTACTGAGCCTACAAGATTTGCCATCGTTGTTAGTATGCTGTCAATAACTATATGTTTAATCGGGTCTGCTACTATCTCGGACTGAACACTTAAGCCTACAATTCCACCGATTTTTGGAGTATCTAAAAAGAGCGATTTTGTTCTGTGTGCAAAGTTTTCGTAGTCGTTTAAATTTATACATCTGTTGTATTCAGAGGTGTTGTGACGAATTGTATAGTCTGTATAGCCTAAAAAATGGTCACTCTCTTGAACAGATTTTCTCACATACAATTCAAAGTTTGCTTTTACATCCTGCTCTGGAATACCAAACCAAAATATATCCACTTCAAACTGGTCATCACCAACCCTAAATATAGTCATAAGCGTATAGGTCGGCATGACTTTATTTATGTCTATTAAAAGTTCACCAATATACTCACGCCAATCTTTTACAACCTCAGATGTAATAATAAACTTATCTAAAAGTTGCACCTCAAACTCTAATAGGTCTTTATCGACTGCAATGGCTTTTAGTTTTGTTGCCAACTCATTTACATTTGTAATGATTTCATTGAGTTCACTAAATTTTAAATCTATCTCTGTTGAATCGAACTCTTTAAAGTCTTTTATTGAATTAATATTTTGAACTTTTTGATTAAACAGTTTCAGAGCATCTGTTATTTTTGAAGTTGTATATCTTGAAGCAAGAAACGCTGCGAGTGCAAAGAGGGGAAGAACTATCAAGAAAAAATAGACGTACTCTAAAAATGTTTCTTGAATAATGTTGATTAAATTTTGCTCAACATCTATAACACCTAGCGTGTCTCCGACCTTTGCGTTTGTGTGGCAAACTAGACACTCTGCCTTTGCGTTGAGTGGCAAAAGATTTCTAATAACTTGTGTTTCACTCAAGGTTAATTTCTCACCACTACTGAAAACTCTATTGATAACTTCATCTTTTGTTTTTTCATGAACTTCCCCAAAAAGCTCTTTTACTACTTCACTACGATAGATATTTATGGTGTAGTTGCTATCTTTAAAGTTATCTTTGAGTGCATTCATAAAATCATTCAGCTCATTTTTACTCCAGCCTCTCTTCATCACTTGGTACATGGATGAAAAAACTTGACTCGAAACTGCATTCGCATGTTTGATTGCCTCTTTTTGTGCCAAAGTCGTATGCAGATAAGTTGTAAAAATAAATATCAACACAAATAGGGATGATAAAAGTATGATATTTATAGAGAATATAAAGTTTTTTAATGTTTTTGGCATAGGTCGTTCCTATAATTTTTTATTATGTATTGTCAGTATATCTAATAATTTATGTTAGTCATTAAAATGTAGTAAATTTTTCGCTTGTATCATATCTTTATCCCCGCGACCCGATAGATTCACTATGATAAGTTTATCTTTTATATTTGCCATTTTTTTGAGGTATGCCACGGCATGTGCACTTTCAAAAGCAGGAATAATTCCTTCTCTGCGAGAGAGCCAAACAAAGGCATCTAGAGCTTCTTGATCTGTTATATTGTCATAACTTACAGATTTATTATCCTTGTGAAAGGCATGTTCTGGTCCGATTCCAGGGTAATCAAGTCCTGCACTTATGGAGTGCGCCTCTTGAATTTGCCCATCCTCGTCTTGAAGCAGGTAAGTCATTTGACCATGTAAAACTCCAGGGCGACCTTTTTCCAAAGAACAGCCATGTTTGTCGGTTTCTATGCCAAGTCCGCCGGCTTCTATTCCGATACACTTTACTTCTTTATCTTCCAAAAAGTGTTGAAAAGTTCCAATGGCATTGCTTCCGCCGCCGATACATGCAATCACATAATCAGGTAAACGGTTCTCTTTTTCTAAAATCTGTGCTCTTGCTTCATATCCGATAATAGCCTGAAAATCTCTAACCATCATAGGGTAGGGATGGGGTCCTGCAACTGTTCCTATGATATAAAAAGTATCTCTTGCATTTGTAACCCAGTGGCGAATTGCGTCATTCATAGCATCTTTTAGGGTTTTTGAACCGCTTGTAACGGAGTTTACTTTTGCACCTAAAAGCTTCATTCTAAAAACATTCAGCTCCTGTCTTTCAACATCTTTGGCACCCATAAAGATTTCACACTCCAAACCTAAAAGTGCACAAACTGTTGCAGTTGCTACGCCATGCTGACCCGCACCTGTTTCGGCAATTATTTTTTTATAGCCAAGTCTTTTTGCCATAATTCCCTGAGCTATTACATTGTTTACTTTGTGAGCACCTGTGTGGTTTAAATCTTCGCGTTTTAAATAAATTTTTGCACCAAGCTCATCCGAAATATTTTGTGCAAAATAGAGCGGGGAAGGGCGACCTACATAATCTGTTAAGTAGTAGTGAACCTCACTCCAAAACTCTTTGTCAAAGCGGATTTTTTTGTACTCATCGCTCAGTCTTAAAAGTGCCGGCATCAATGTTTCCGGAACATATCTGCCTCCAAAAATGCCAAAGTGTCCATTTTCATCCGGATCATATTTTGATGGTGATGGTATATACATTACTTAACCTCGATAATAGAATAAACTGTAGTCTGATTTTTTAGATTTTCAATTCCGTCTAAAAAAGTAAGTCCTATAACAAAACATGCTTCAACACACTCTGCTCCGGCTTGTTTTATAAGTTTTGCTGCCGCATTAGCAGTTCCGCCTGTGGCAATGAGGTCATCTATGAGAAGAACTCTCGCATGTGGAATTTTACTAAAAGCATCAATATGAACCTCTACTTCATCTATTCCATACTCGAGAGAATATTTTTCACTGATAGTCGTGTAGGGAAGTTTGCCTCTTTTTCTGATAGGTACAAACCCGATACTCAGCATCTGTGCTAATGCTGCTCCAAAAATAAAGCCTCTGGCATCAATTCCGGCAATATAATTTAAATTATAATCTTTATATTTTTGATAAAGATGATTCATCAAAACACTATAAGCCTCTTTATCATTCAAAAGAGTCGTGATGTCTTTAAAAACTATTCCCTGTTTTGGAAAATCTTTTATATCTCTTATGGAGTTTTCTATAATTTTTCTTTCAATGGAGCTGAGTTTCATAAATATCCTTATAATAGAGCGTCTATTCGACTCTCTAGAGCTTTGATTTTACCGTTTAATCGGTCTGTCTCTTGTCTATGTTTAGAATTTCTCTGTTTTAAAACTTTGAGTTCATTTCTTAGTTTTGTTAACTCTTCACTTAAAATATCAACATTTCCCAAAGCTCTTTGAAGCTGAATTTGATACTTTCTAATAAGTATTTCGGCCTCTTGAAGTGTCAGTTTCATAAGGTCGTTGCTTCTCTGCTCTCTATTTGTAATACTTTTAAAGTAGTACATTTTAACAAATAGATAGATAGAGAGTGTTGATAATATTGTTAAAAGCGACCATTCCCAAAACATGACTTTTTCCTTTAAGATTCTAAGATTTTATAGCTTCTATCTTCTCAACTCTGCCTACATGTCTTCCACCTTCAAAACTACCTGCAATCCAAGCATCTAGGATTGATTCTGCAACACCTTTACCTATGATTCTCTCGCCAAAGCAGAGTATATTTGCATCATTATGCGCGCGTGCAACAGTTGCGGTGTAGGCATCATGACAGAGTGCCGCACGAATTCCAGAATGTCTGTTTGCTGCCATACTCATGCCGATTCCAGAACCGCATATAAGTATTCCTTGTGCCTCAGAATCGCTTAAAACGCTCTGTGAAACTTTGATTGCATAATCAGGATAGTCAACTCTCTCTTTATCAAAGGGTCCCAAATCTATCACCTCATGCCCTTTTTCTTTGAGTAGTTCTACGGTAAAGTCTTTTAAATCAATTCCGGCATGGTCTGTTGCTATATAAAATTTCATTTTTTTCCTTTATGGTAAGAGTAAATTTAAAATAAGTTGTACAGGTAAAAGAAGCAGATACTCTTTTAACGGAGTCATAAGTATGATTAAAACGATGATAATTCCATATCTCTCATTTTTATAAAAAAACTCTGCAATAGAGTTGATTTTATATTTGAGAGCAAGATGCATAATAAAATGTGCTCCGTCAAATTGAGGCACAGGAAGTAGGTTAAATATACCTAAAACTACATTTATGATGAGGAGTTTAAAGACAAAAATATAGAAGAAAATGTAGATTAAATCATCGGCACCAGTTGGTTTGTCTAAGGCTACAACAGCGACAGAAGCTAACACCGCTAAAGTAAAGTTATAAACAATTCCTGCTAAATCAACCTGCATGGCAGCATTATAGCCACCTCTGTTTATAACGGTTGACATGTTAATAGGAACAGGTTTTGCCCAGCCAAATAAAAATCCGCTCTCTCCTCCAAGAAGAATAGGCAAAAAGTAGAGGGTAAGAGGAACGATGATTGTACCGATTAAATCGATATGCGTGAGCGGGTTTATAGATAAGCGTCCTGCATTTTTGGCAGTTGTGTCGCCGTACATGTAAGCAACCCAGCCATGCATGATCTCATGCCCGATAACAGCTACCGCTAAAGCTAAGACGGCTGCTGCTATTTTTAGTAAATCAATAGATTCCATGGTCGGCTTCGTCTTCTTTTATTCTCTGTTTTTGTGCTCTTTCTAAAATAGCCGGAGACTCTAAATCAGTCGGTGTTTTGCCGACTCTATCCCATCTGATCTCCCAATTCTCATCAATAGAGAAGTAAACAAACCATGGAGTTCCCTCTATGTTCTCATAAGGAACCGTGCCCCAAAAACGGCTATCGTTGGAGTGGTCACGGTTGTCCCCCATCATAAAGTAGTTATCTTTAGTAATTTTTACAGGAGCGAAATTAAAAAGTTCTTGCGGGTATCTTCCATCATTCGTGATTTTAGCATCATGGTGGATTCCAGGATGCTCTTTTTCATATGGATTTTTAACCCACAGCTTTGAGTCAAACATTACCATCTCATACTCTTTAAAGTTCTCTTTTATCCACGCATCGCCTTCTCTGTGGTGCAGATACAAATCTTTATTGAGCACAAAAAGTTCATCATCCGGAAGTGCGACACATCTTTTTACGAAGTGCTGTTTAATATTATTTGGATATCTGAAAATAACTATGTCGCCTCTTTTTGGCGTAGCACCGTCAATAAGGTGAAGTTTGTCACTCCATGGCATGATTGAGAGTTCTAAAAATGGGAGATGCGGCATAGGAATGCCATAGGCAAATTTTTTGGCAAAAAGGTGGTCACCTATGAGAAGTGAATCTTTCATGGAACCCGAGGGAATTCTAAAAGCCTGCGCTATAAAGAAGATGACAAATAGAACTATGATGATGGTTCCCGTCCATGAGTTGGAAAACTTATATGTTTTTTTTAAAAATTCTTTCATTTATGCTCTTTTGTCTGCGTTTATTTGGGCTGCTTTTAGAGTGTTACTCAAAAGCATAGCGATTGTCATAGGTCCGACTCCACCCGGAACAGGCGTAATGTAACTGCATTTTTTGCTCACATTGTCAAAATCAACATCACCGACGAGTGTTCCGTTCTCTGCACGGTTAATGCCGATATCGATGATAATAACACCCTCTTTCACCATGTCCTCTTTTATAAGATTGATTACGCCTACGCCAACCAGAAGAATATCAGCATCAAGGGTATGCTTTTTTAAATCGTCTGTAAAAATATGGCAAATTTCAACAGTTGCGTTTGCATTTAAAAGTAGGGCAGCCATCGGTTTTCCGACTATATTTGAAGCACCGACGACGACACAATTTTTACCTTTTACATCTATGTTGTACTCTTTTAAAAGCTCCATAACGCCAAGCGGAGTACAAGGCACAAAACCGTCTAATCCTGTTGTAAGTCTTCCCACATTAAACGGGTGAAAACCATCCACATCTTTACTCGGTTCTACAAGTTCAAGAATCTTTGTTGTCTCTATTTGTGGGGGAAGAGGGAGTTGAATCAGAATACCGTCTATATTCGGATTGGTGTTCATCATTTTGATTGTGTTTTCTATGGCGTCTTGAGAGATATCTTCGGGCATCTCATGTGTAACGGAGTAAAAACCTACTTTATCGCAAGCCTTTTTTTTCATGTTTACATAGGCAGCACTCGCAGGGTCATGTCCTACAAGAATAACTGCTAAACCAGGAACAGAACCTGTTTTGCTTTTTAACTCTTTTACTTGATTCGATACTTGTTGTTGTATCTTTTCTGAAAGTTTTTTACCATCAAGAAGCTGCATTTATACCCCATAAATTATTTTTTTGTTATTATATCATTTAATGATAAAAGGTCGCTTTACAATGAAATATCTACTCTATCTTACTTTACCGTGCTTACTTGTTGCCGATTCCAGTTTTATAACTATTATGGAATACTCTTCTCAGCTCTACAAAAACCCAAGAGGAATTGGCTGTCAAAATTGCCATGGTGAAAAGGGCGAAGGCAAACTAGTTGCAAATTATACGCACAACAATGTGAATAAAAAATTTGCCGGATCGGCTATAAATAAACTTGAATGGAGCACATTCTATTATGCACTCAATAGATCAAATAACGGTATGCCACGATACTATTTAACAG